>CAVRZY010000201.1:0-12436 GCA_963725415.1 uncultured Acidobacteriota bacterium
CCTTGTCGGGCAAGCGGGAGGTCAGGGCGGCGCCGCGCTCCCAGATCTTCTCCGAGCCGATCAACCGGAAGGTCGGATCTTGGGACAGCCGCCCGGCGCGGCGCGGGTCCTCGTAGCCGGCCAGGCGCCTGTAGACGGGCGGCCGGAACAGCTCCGCCAGAGGCAGCTCTGTGTTCGTTCCATGAGTTCCCCGAACCCTAGCCGTTCGTCCAACTCGCGCACCAGAATCAGGCCACCGTCGCAGGTGACCCGCCATCCCTGGAAGTCAATCTTCAAAGAAGCGTTGAACGATAGCTGAAAGGGCTGATTTTGTTTCTCACCCATTGCGTTTCGGTCTTCAGAGTGGCTTCATCACGTTGGAACCCGCATGAATGATGTCCGCCCGCCAGCACCGCCTGCGTAGCGTCCGTCACACGGCCCTGGGGGGAGTCACTCATCGACTTCAACCCCATCGCCTTTCCCCTCAGCAACTTAGCTCTCCACTCCCCACCCTCGCCTCGCCCTCCCGTGCTATTACTGAATCGGAGATCTGCCCCGTGCCCCAGCAGCCTGTGGCCACCCCCGGAAACACCCTCGAATCAATGACGCATACCCACTTCGGGATGCGTCACCAACAGGCGCAGCAGACCGTTTTCTCCCTTGTTTTCAATAAATTGGCAAACTGCATGACCCCCCCTATACCCCCCACCCCCATGCGTCACCGCCACGGCTTGCGCTCCCCCAGTTTCACCATGGCCAACTCCCCAGTTCGCGTAATTCGGAAATTACCCTTCCCGCATCAGCTCGCTCAACGAGACTGGGCGAGGGCAAGCTGCCCTCTCGCGTGCTTATCCCACCAGGGGAGGCGACAATCGGTCGCACCTGAGTGGCGCCTGGGGTCAGGCTGTGAAGCGGACTGGACCGCTCCAACCTTCTACGACCCCCAAACGGCCGCCTCGCAGAAAGGATCTTACATCAGTGCGCTCGCGATTTTCATCCCCGGTTGTGAACGCGCAGCGGTCATGAGACGCTGTGAAAAAATGCAAGATTTCGCGCCAAGACGCAAAGACTGCAAAGAACGCAAACATAAGTCAATTGGTTTCTCGGCGTTCTTTGCACACTTTGTGGCTTTGCGCGAAACGAGTGACTATTCGCCGATTATTTCTCGGCTTCTGAGGCAGTACGTTGCTCCTACTTCTTCGGGTATCCCACGGTTTGACTGAGGATGATCCTTTGATCCGGCCTGAGCTTCATGGCCTTGGCCAAGGAGGGCCGGTCCACCATGCCGCGGACCACCGTCGCCAGTCCCTCCGAAGCGCAGAACAGATACACATTCTGGGCGATGAAACCGGTGTCGGCGGCGGAATACAAGACCTTATCTTCCTCTGTGGACTTTCCCATCTTTGCAGAATCGGCCACGTAGACCAGGTTGAGGGGCGCCTCGCGCACAAAGGGCTGGCGGCCCGTCTCAGCGCGGATGTCGCCGGCCAGAACCGGATCGAGGCTGTGGGCCTTGGAATTATAGAGGTACAGGCCGTCAGCCATGGCCACATAGAGGTCGATCTCCATCCGATTGGAAGCCGAAGGCGCGGTGCGTTTCCCCGAATCCGCGCGGTTCACTCCGAAAGCCGCCCAGAGCAAGTTGGAAAGCACCTGCGCGGGGAGTTTCTCGGCGCCGAATTCGCGCGAAGTCTTTCTCTCCTTCAACGCCTGCATCAAGGGTTTGCCGCCATCCGTCTGCGGGCTCGGAAGCGTGATCGGCTTCAGATCCTGCGCGGAGATCAGAGTGGGGCAGAGCAGCGAAATGGCCAAAAGGCCAGCACAAGACAGCGATGTTTTTCTCATGACAGTCCTCCACCGCATTCTACAGAGATTCAAAGCGGGGCGTGAACGCAACCGAACAACGTTCAATGAAATAATCGAGTGATGGACTTCTTTGACTGGCGGATTGCGATGGCAGGCTGGGCGCTGGCCGGGGCGGCTTGGGCGCAGGCGCCGGTTCCCGCGCGAGGCTGGGATTCTTATCAGACCATCATGTGGAGCACGGGCACGCCCAGGGATTTCTCGCAGTGGATCGAGCGGCTGCGCGAGATTGGATTCACAGCCGAGGAGTGCGGGGCGGGGCGGGATGCCGAAGGGTTCCTCAGGAACACCTTCGGCTTCTACGTCGAGAACCTGGTGCCCGAGTTGGGATTCTTGAACACTCGCAAGCCGATTTGCGACGCGGACTTCCAGGGCTACACCACGACGCGGGACAAGAAGTACCTGGTACGCAAGCCCTGCCTCAACGACCCGGAGTTCTGGGAAACGGCGCAGGCCCGCCTCCAGGGGCTGGTGCGGCCCTATGTGAGCCAGCAGCCACTGCTGTACCAACTGCGCGACGAGCTGTCGATCGGATCGTTCGCCTCGCCCATGGACTACTGCTTCGGCCCGCACACCCTGCGCGAGTTCCGGGAATGGCTGCGCGAGGTTTACGGCTCGCTGGAGGCTCTGAACCAGGAATGGGAAACCGAGTACGCTTCCTGGGAGGAAGTGGTCCCGATGACGACTTACGAGATCAAGGACCGCGAGCGGGCCGCTCTGGCGTCGGGAAAGCTGGAGAACTACGCCCCCTGGGCTGACCACCGGGCCTTCATGGACCTCACCTTCGCTCGGGCGTTGGGACGGTTTCGCGGATTCATCCGCGAGCTCGACCAGCAGACCCCGGTGGGCATCGAAGGCACGCAGATGCCGAGCGCCTGGGGCGGCTTCGATCTGTGGCGGTTGTCACAGGCGGTGGATTGGGCCGAGCCTTACGACATCGCCGGCAGCCGCGAAATCTGGCGCTCTTTTCTGCCGCAGGGCACGCCCGTGCTGAGCACAGTTTTCGGAAGCGACTTCCCCCACATCCGCCAGAAGTTGTGGTGGCTGCTGCTGCACGGCGACCGGGGCGCCATCGTCTGGGACGACGAGAACAGCCGCAGTGTCGAGAAGGACCAAGAGGGCCTGCCGATCACAGAGCGGGGCCGAGGGCTGGGCGAGGTCTTCGCGGAGCTGAAAGCCGCGGCCCCGCAAGTCTTTGGCCTGCGGCGCGTGGCCCCGCCCATCGCCATTCACTACTCGCAGGCGAGTATCCGCGCCCACTGGATGTTCGATTCGCGGGAAGACAAGGATACCTGGCCGCGCCGCTTCTCCTCTTATGAGGCCACCCACTCGCGCTTTGCCCGGGTGCGCGACAGTTTCATGCGCGCGGTCGAGGACCTGGGTCTCCAGTACAACTTTGTCTCCTACGAGCAGATCGAGAACGGCGAGCTGGCGGAGTCCGGCTACAAGGTGCTTATTCTGCCGCAGTCGGTGGCCATGTCGGAGCGGGAGTGCCGGCGGATCGAGGCTTTCGTGCGCGCGGGGGGCACTCTGATCGCCGACAACATGACGGCCACCATGGACGAGCACTGCCGGCGGCTGCCGCGGGGACAACTCGATGAGTTGCTCGGGATCGAGCGCAAAGGCGTGGGCTGGAGGGCGAAGCCCGGCGGGGGCACGCTGGCGACGGAGGGCTCCGGTGTCGCGCCACTGGAGGGCTTTGAACCGGATATCGCCGTTCTGTCCGGCAAAGCGCAGCGCACCAGCACCGGCGTCCCGGTGGTCATCGAGAACCAGGCGGGCGATGGCCGCGCAGTGTATCTGAATCTCGGCATGCACGACTACGGCAAGTACCGGCTGACACCGCCGCGCGGGGACGGCTACCGCGAGCTGTTCGCGCGCATCCTGAAGGAGTCCGGGATCGAGCCGGCGATCAGAGTGCTTAATGCCGACGACGATTTGCCGGTTCCGTGCGTGGAGGTCTGGCGGTATGTGGGCGAGGAGGGCGAGTACGTGGCCCTGATGCGCAATCCGGAGTCCGATACGAGTTCGCTCCAACAGGTGGGTTACCCCGACAACACGGAAATCGAGAAGAGCGTCCGCATCCGGGTGATCTTCAATCGGGGGTTCGGGCTGACCGACGTTCGGACGGGTGAGACGCTGGGCGCGGCGGACCGGATCGAGACGGAGCTGGAGCCGTGGAGCCCGGTGATCCTCAAACTGGAAACGTGGCCGTGATTCAGGGTCTGGGCGCGCGGCGGATGGAGACGCAGACCTGTTCCCCGGCCAGGGTCAGTTCGAGCGTGGCGTCCCCGGCATCCCCGGGCGCGAGGCGGTCGGCGAGAAGCTCGGTGCGCAAGAATTCCTGACGTGCGGCGAGGGCTTCAACGATGTGGGGAGGGGCGGAGAATTCTCACCTTGCTCTGCATGCGAAGACTCAGGGGCAAATTCTTGATCCGCATCACGCTCTCGAGGTTTTGCTCGAGTGCCTCGTCGATCAGGGTCTCATCCACGGTTGGATAGAGGTCAGATGGACCGACTCCGGCGCCTGAGGGTCAATCGAGCGAACGAGGTTCTCATAGATCTCCTCCATGAGAAACGGCAGGACCGGGGCCAGGACGCGAATCAGCGTCGTCACGGGTATCGAGCAGCCCGTTCCTGTTCCCAGCTATAATCAGGGTGAGGCCGGAATCATGTCTCATGAGTACGTGGAAGTGCGGGAGGGTGGCTTCTATATCGCCGGCAGTCGAGTTTCGCTGGCCTCGATCATCTACGCGTTTCGCGATGGGGCCTCGCCGGAGACCATTCGGCAGAGCTTTCCCTTACTCTCATTGGCACAGGTGTATGGAGCGATCGCCTTCTATCTGAACCACCAACAGGAATCGGAGGCTTATCTTCAGGAGTTGAAGAGGAAGTGGGAAGAGCTCGAGCGGAAGGGGCAACCGCCCAGCGAGGAACTCCAGCAGAGGCTTGAGCAAGCGCGGCAACGATTGTTTGCCGAGCAAGCATGATCCGCCGGTTGCTCGCGGACTCCGATTTGAACCTGGCGATTGTAGCTGGTGTGGTTCGGCGCAGTCCCGAGATTGACTTCAAGCGGGCAGAGGAAGTTCCGCTTGAGGGCCTGAAAGACTCGGCGGTGCTGACCGTGGCGGCGCAAGAGCACAGAGTGCTGGTCAGTCACGATGTGAGCACAATGCCCGGCCATATTCGTGAGTTCGTCCGTGAGCGCACCAGCCCGGGAGTAGTTGTGATCCCGCAGGACTTAAGCATCGGGAAGGCGATCGAAGACCTGCTGTTGATTTGCGAGGCGTGCGACCCGCGGGATCTGGAGAACCGAGCCTGCCTGATACCGAGTCTGGTGATGTACGTGTTCTGAAGTCTGCTGGTGACGAAGAATCTTGGATGAGCCGCGGCGCTCCAGGCGAAACGGATTCTCTCCTATGCCCTTGAGGCTCTGGGACAAACGATCCTCAATCACATCGCGTCGAGAACCCCGTGGGTCTCAGCTTGCTGCTAGAGAGATAAGTAGTCCGTTTCATAAGTTCGCCCAGGTATTCTGGGACCGTTTGAGACATTCCCGGAGGTGATCGGCGATTATCATGGGTTCGGACTGCAAACGCCGCCAGTCGGCCCGGCCAGCCCTACTAGCTACACTCGGACGTGACGGGCTCTCGGGGCACTTCTGCGAGCAAGGCGTTAGACGCCCAGGCGCAGGATTATGCTGCAAGTGCTACGCTCGGGGCGTGAAGGTGCGAAAAGATGACGTGGTCTTCTGCTTCCGGGTGATCGCGAGTGACCGCCGCCGATCCTCAGTGTGGCGGGCATGGAGCGGTGGCGATGATGTTTATTTGTCTCCGTATGCAAAGCGGTATTACTTCAAGATCAGTCTTCACAAGTCAGGGGACTGGAGGATGGCGTTCGACTCCGATTATGCGGAACGTTTGAGGCAACTCGGGACTTGGCCAAGCCATCGTTGCTTTGACAAAATTCGGCGACCAGTTTTGGGGCACGCAGCGGGATTCACGCGGGGAGTTCGAATCTACTTTCCGGAATCCGAATTGCGATCTTTCACCGAGAGTTGGGAAGAAACAGCTACCGAGCCGATTCAAGATGTCCCGGCTTGCCCATCGGGACAAGTGCGAGTCGTTGATTTGATCTTCACGAATGAGAAGTCGCGGTTCAGTGAACAGGATTGGCCGTTGAGGGCGAGCGTGGGCGCGGAAAGAATGAAGAATTGGAAGCTCCCGAATGGCGAGATGGTATGGCTTGTACACTTCTGTTGGACTGCGGTCGCGCAAAGTCTGGAAGCGGAAGCGGACTGGTACAGAAGGAATCTCTGTCGCGCAAAAAAGCTTGATGATCGCTGTGCGATTGACTTCACAAACGCGCGAGCCAGAATCATGATTGCGGGCACAAACGAAAACACATGGTTCGCAGTGATCGATGCGGCCGCAGCTTGAACAACTCGGTTCCGGCTTGCGCGCCCAGAACTCGCGGGCGAATGACAGCCGGACGGGCATCCATCTGGCCGTGTCGTCGGCATATCGGAGAAACGGCCCGTCCAGTTCAAGTTCCCCCGAAACGGGGTTTGCGTGAACAACTGGGTGACGTCAGTAGAACTCTGGTGTCGTTAGAGTGGCCCACCGTCCGCTTGCGGACGGCGCCGGAGACGCGAGCGAGTTTGTGAAACTGACAACTAAGCTAGCGCTTATTGGTCGGGGAGATGCACCGCGCCCTGTCCCCAGACATACAGGCAGGAATGCCTGTGCTACGCGCGGCGGATGGAGACGGAGACCTGTTCACCGGCCAGGGTCAGTTCGAGCGTGGCGTCCCCGGCATCCCCGGGCGCGAGGCGGTCGGCGAGAAGCTCGGTGCGCAAGAATTCCTGATGTGCGGCGAGGGCTTCAACGATGTGGGGAGGGGCGGAGTATTCCACTTCGATGCGGTCGGTGACGGCCAGGTTCATGGCCCGGCGCTGGTCCTGGAGGCAGCGATTGAAGTCGCGGGCAATCCCTTCCTTGCGCAACTCGGGCGTCAGGGTGGTGTCCAGAGCGACGAAGGTCCCTTGATCTTCGAGAGCCTTCAGGTGCCGAGGGCCCTCGTAGACGATTTGCACGTCGTCCCTGGCGAGCTGGAACGTTCCTTCGCCTGAGGGAAGCTGGTAGAACCCGCGGTCCCGGAAGGAAGCTAGCGCCGTCCTGGGGTCTGCTGCCGCCAGCGCGGTCGAAATGGTTTTGAAGTCCTTCCCCGCCCTGGGCCCCAGTTTCTTCGCCTCCGGCTTCAGCTTGATCGAGACCAGCGCAAATTCATCCTCGATGAGAGAGAGCTTCTTGATGTTGCCTTCCTCGAGGATCTGGGCGACGTAATCCGGCTGGCTGAGGACCGCGCGTTCGTGTTGGTCGCGCGGTTTGACGAACAACGTGGAAAGCGGCTGGCGGATTCTCACCTTGCTCTGCATGCGAAGACTCAGGAGCAAGTTCTTGATCCGGATCACGCTGTCGATGTTTTGCTCGAGCGCCTCGTCGATCAGAGTCGCATCCACGGTTGGATAGGGCGTCAGATGGACCGACTCCGGCGCCTGAGGGTCAATCGAGCGAACGAGGTTCTGATAGACCTCCTCCATGAGAAACGGCAGGACCGGGGCCAGGGCGCGGATCAGGGTGGTCAGCACGGCATAGAGGGTGCGGTAGGCGGCTTCTTTGTCCTGGTCAGCCTCGCTTTTCCAGAAACGGCGGCGGGACCGCCGCAAGTACCAGTTGGAGAACTCCTCCTCGAACTGCTGCATTCGTTCCATCAGCCGGTAGATGGCGAAATCCTCGAAGGCGGTGCGAGCGGTTTCAACCAGCCGCTGGAGGCGGCTGAGGATCCAGCGATCGAGTTCGTTGAGCGCCACCTTCTCCGCGCTTGGGGTCCACTGCCAGTTGTCGGCCTCGGCGTAGGTGACGAAGAAACTGTAGCAGTTCCACAGCGTCAGTAGCTTGCGGCGGACCTCGTTGTCGAGGGTGGGACCAGCCTCCCTGGCGGGATGGAGGTCGGGGAAATTGAGATTCTGGACGGGCTTCTGCTCGGCGTAGATGTAGCGCATCACCTCGGCGCCGAACACCTCGGCGGCTTCGTCGAAAGCGATAGCATTGCCCTTCGACTTATGCATCTCCTCGCCGCGTGCGTCGCGCACCAGGGCATGGCCGAGCAGGGTGCGGAAGGGCGCGCGCCCATCCAGCATGGCGCTCATGGCCAGCAGGGAGTAGAACCAGTTGCGGAACTGGCCGGGGAAGCACTCCAGGACCAGGTCGGCGGGGAACCAGCGGCGCCAGTACTCGCGGTCGGTGTTGTAGCGCATGGTGCTGAAGGAGACGATGCCCGCGTCCAGCCAGGGATTGCCGACATCCTCGATGCGGCTGGCTTGGCCTCCGCAACGCTGGCAGGCGATCTTGACTGCGTCGATGTGCGGCCGGTGCGGCGAGTGGCCCTCAAACTGGTCCCAGCCGGCGATTGCTTTTTGGCGCAATTCTTCGAGCCCGCCGATGACCATGAAGTGCTCGCACTGCCCGCAGACCCAGATCGGCAGGGCCAGGCCCCAGAACCGTTTTTTGGAGATCATCCAGTCGCCCATGTTGCGCAGCCAGTCCTGCTCGCGGGCTTCGCCGTCCGGTGGGATCCAGCGGATCTCGGGCACGATACGCTGAATGCGGTCGCGCCAGCTCATGCGGATGAACCACTCATCCACGGGGCGGAACACCAGTTCCTGTTTGCAGCGCCAGCAATGCGGATAGACGTGAGGGTAGTTCTCGCGGGCCACCAGCAATCCCTGGCCGCGCAAGTGATGGATGATGTCTTCGGCCACGCCCACTGCCGGACGTCCGGTCAACTCGCCGAATTGGTCGATAAAAACGGCGCTCTCATCGAGCGGCGCGAGGGAGGGGAGATGGTGCTCGAGACCAAGCACCTGGTCCTCGGCGCCGCAGCCCGGGGCGATGTGGACGAGGCCCGTGCCTTCCACCTCGCTCACCTCGCTCCAGGGGATGACACGGTGGGAGTCGGCCGCCGTTTTCCCGTCGCCGGTGGAGCCGAACGGGAACACGCCTCCGGGCCTCTGCTGCGCCGGAAGCGAGTCGAAAGGTCCCTGATAGGTCAATCCGATGAGCTCGCGCCCCGGCAACTCGCCCAATACCTCCACATTCCCCGAGCCGCGCAGAATGGTGCGGATGGACGGGAGCTTGTGTACTTCGCGCTTGCCTTCCACCTGGAGATCCTGGATCCGCTCGCGCTCGAAGTTGCCCTTGCCAACGTAGTAGACCCAGTCGTTGTGGCGGACTCGAAGGTAGGTCATCTCTGGGTGGACAGCGACGGCCACGTTGGAGGTGAGCGTCCAGGGCGTGGTGGTCCAAACCAGCAGAGCGGTATCGCGCTGGTTGCGGAGCGGGAAGCGGACAAAGACGGAGGGATGCTTCACGATCTGCCGGCCTTCGGCCACTTCCATCTGGGACAGCCCCGTGCCGCAACGGCCGCACCAGGGCATCACGTCGTGACCGCGATAGATGAAACCCTCGTCGTGGCACTTCTTCAGAAAGGACCAGATGGTGTAGTTGTTTTCGTCCGAGAAGGTGAAGTAGCTTCCGCCGAACTCGGCGCTGCCCAAGCGCCCGATCAGGCGGCTGGCTCGATCGGTGAAGGTCTTGCCGGTGGGAGCGCGGATGGTGATTTCCCGGTCGCCCTCGCGCAAGGCGTCGCGCAGCGCCAGCAGCGTGGCCGGATCGTCCCAGTCGCACCAGTGACCCAGCCGGATGGACTGCTCGACGATGCAGGCCGCATAGGTGAGCACCCTCTCCTTGCACTCTCTGATGAAGCGGTCAATGCCGTACTGGCGGATTTCTTTCTTGGACGCTAGCCCGATACTCTTCTCGACTTCCACCTCGACCCACAGGCCCTGGCAGTCGAAGCCGTTCTGGAAGCGCTGGTCTCGGCCGTTCATGGCCTGGAAGCGCTGGAACATGTCTTTCAAAGCCCGGCCCCAGGCATGGTGCACGCCCATGGGATTGTTGGCCGTGATGGGGCCGTCCAGAAACGACCAGCGGGGCCCGCCCGCCAGCCTGGCTCTCAGCTTCCGGAACGGTTGAATGTCATCCCACAACTTCAGGATGGAGTGTTCGATGGCGGGGAAGTCCGGAACTTTGGGCACGGGTTTGTACATGGCGAGCTCGAGTGCAGACTTTTCACTGTAGCAGCATAGTCCGGCAGGGACGCAACCGAACGACCGCGCCAGCGACGTACGCAGGCGCGGTGACCGTGCCCGGGCAATTGACGATTGCCGATTTTCTCATTGACGATTGGCGGAGGCACGCCCGGTGGCCGCAGTGCAATCGTCAATGAATCAATCGACCAGAATTGACGATTGCCGATTTTCTCACTGACGATTGGCGGAAGCAGGCCCAGGGGGTCGCAGTGCAATCGTCAATGAATCAATCGACCAGAATTGACGATTGCCGATTTTCTCATTGACGATTGGCGGAAGCAGGCCCAGGGGGTCGCAGTGCAATCGTCAATGAGTCAATCGACCAGAATTGACGATTGCCGATTTTCTCATTGACGATTGGCGGAAGCAGGCCCCGGGGGTCGCAGTGCAATCGTCAATGATTCAATCGTCAATGAATCAATCGTTGGGAGTGTATACTGGTCCACCCGGGCTCCAAAAATGGAAATCCGTGCGCCGGGATAAACCGGCACGAGGCAGAGAATGCAAGAGTCTTACGAGAAAGGGGTAGCGACCCGCTCGGCCTCGAGTTTTGCGCTGGGTACCGCGAGGTATCTGGCGAAGCGTAAACAGAGGTACAGGTGGGCTGGGTATCGAGCTTCGAAAAATTGCAATCAGGGCGCCGACGCTGTGGATTTGGCGGAAGGCAACATGACCGAAGACGCTAGCGCGAGCCGGCGGTCAGTCCTGCGTAGTCGTAGACCCCAGGCACGCCTGGAAGCTTCATGCACGAGAACCGGGAGACCTCCGGGATGCCTGTCGGGAAAGTAGACGGCAGGCCGGCGGGAGAAGGCGATAGCCACACGGCCCGCATGCACGTCCTTGAGGAGTCGGACAGCGGCATAGTACCAATGAACCACTCGAACAAAGACGGGGCACCGTTGGCGGAGGGTGGGGAGGGAAGGGCGCGGGCCAAGGAGAACATCATCAATCCGGCACGCACCCGACACAGGGCGGGGCACGCGTGTCCCAGGGATTGGCGGGTGTGCGGAAAGCAGCGCAGGAGGGAAGGGAGCAGCGGTTCACCGCTTTGCTCCACCATCTGACGGTCGGATTGCTCCGGGAAAGCTTTTACGCTCTGAAGCGAAAGGCGGCGCCCGGAGTGGACGGCATAGGGTGGCAGGAGTATGAAACCGGGCTGGAGGATCGGCTGATCGATCTGCACAGCCGGGTACACCGCGGGGCGTACCGGGCGAAGCCATCAAGAAGAGTCTACATCCCGAAGGCCGACGGGCGGCAACGCCCGCTGGGGATCGCGGCGCTGGAGGACAAGATCGTCCAACAGGCCGTGGTCACGATCCTCAACCAGATTTACGAGGAGGACTTTCAAGGCTTCTCCTACGGGTTCCGGCCGGGGCGGAGCCAGCATCAAGCGCTGGATGCGCTGACGGTCGGGATCAAGCGGAAGCGAGTGAACTGGGTGCTGGACGCGGACATTCGTGGGTTCTTCGATCATATCGACCACGAATGGATGATGAAGTTCGTCCAGCACCGCGTGGCCGATCCGCGGATACTCCGGCTGATCCAGAAATGGTTGAAGGCAGGGGTATGGAGGAGGGCAGTGGTCGGAGACGGAGGTGGGTACGCCGCAAGGGGCGGTGATCTCGCCGCTGCTGGCCAATATCTATCTGCACTACGTCTTCGACCTCTGGGTGGAGGCCTGGCGCAAGAAGTGCGCGCAGGGCGACGTGATCGTCGTCCGCTATGCGGACGATAGCGTGGTGGGTTTCCAACACCGGGCGGAAGCCGAGCGGTTTCTGGAGGATCTCCGGGAGCGGCTGGGGAAGTTTGGGTTGGAACTCCATCCGGACAAGACGCGCCTGATCGAGTTCGGGCGGTTCGCCGAACAGGACCGGAAACGACGAGGGGAAGGCAAGCCCGAGACGTTCGACTTTCTGGGGTTCACGCACATCTGCGGGAAGACCCAGAAGGGGTACTTCACGGTGAGGCGCAAGACGGTGAGGCAAGCGGATGCGAGCGAAGCTGCAGCAAGTCAAGCGGCAACTCCGCGCGCGGATGCACGACCCGGTGGCGCAAACGGGAGAGTGGCTCAAGTCGGTCGTGCAAGGCTACTTCAACTATCACGCGGTACCGGGCAACCTCGACAGCCTGGGGTGTTTCGGGAGCGGGTGACTCGGCTCTGGCGAAGGACCTTGTTCGGACCGCAGCCAGACGCACCGAGTTCCTTGGACCCGCATGCACCGCTTGGCGGTGCGCTGGATTCCCCAACCGCGCGTGCTCCACCCGTATCCTGAGTGTCGCTTTGCCGCCAGCTATCCGAGATAGGAGCCGTATGCGCTAAGAGCGCCCGTACGGATCTGTGCGGGGGGTGCTGGGCAACTGGCATCCCTACCGCGACCGGCT
>CAVRZY010000202.1:0-5714 GCA_963725415.1 uncultured Acidobacteriota bacterium
GGTCGGCCACTCCTGCCGACACCTTCGGCCGAGACGATTCTCGGCCCGGCAAACTGAGAGTCCGCGCCACAACCTGAAAACCTGACTCACGGCCTTCCTTTTCCAGGGCCATGGCTTTCTGCATCGACTCTCCTGTGCGGCGAGCTTGGCTCGCAGACGCTTCCCCCGTGTGCGGGGCCGTCCCATCCAGCACCTCGGCCACCGAGGCGTGGCCCTTCCAGGCGGCCAGCGTCGAAGCAGTCCGCCCAAAGTTGTCTCGGATGCCAGGGTCAGCCCCCAGAGCCAGCAGGCTGCGCACGGTGTCTCTGTGACCCTGCAAGGCGGCCAGCATTAAGGCGGTTTGCCCATTTCGGGTTCGTGCATTGACATTGGCGCCTTTGCCCACCAGGGCTTGAACAACGGGGGTCCGGCCCGCAGAGGCAGCGACAATTAAGGCAGTGCCGCCGACCAGGTCCCTCGCCTCGATGTTCGCCCCAGCCGCCAGCAGCGCTTCCACCACCGGCAGGTGGCTCCCTGAGGCTGCGTACACCAGGGCGGGAATACCCATCTTCGGGTCCTTGGCGTTTGCCTCGGCGCCCTTGGCAAGCAGCCTCCGGACACTCGCCAGATCCCCCCGTTTGGCGGCTTCCACCAACTGCGCACTGAGATCTCCGCTCCAGGCTCTCTCACCGCACGCTAGCGCAACCAAGACAGTAGTTACCGAAATCACCGTTCGAATCACCTTGGAATCCTCCTGGACAAGCATCATAACTCCGCCCCCCAAGGTTCCAGGCTGCCGGGGTTGAAAGGCGCCTGGGAGGCGCCGGCCAGACCAACGCCAGCGCCGTGGATCCGTCCGCAAACCTGCACATCGTCCTCTTCACCAACTGCGGCGCTTCCCCACGCCGCCCTGCGGCGAGTTCCAGCAGAACCGTGTATTTGGCCAGAGCATTGTCCAGAGAGGCCGAAGAACCGAAGTCCCTTCCCAGTGCGAACCTGCAGTGCACGGCCGCCGTTAACCAACTTAGGGGGAAAACTTCGAAGCCAGGATCTGGCTCCTCAGGTAGGACTCGAACCTACAACCCTTCGGTTAACAGCCGAATGCTCTACCATTGAGCTACTGAGGAGCAAGACAACGTTACGATCCCCATTATAGACCAAAGCGCCTGCCGGAGTCCTAACGTGTTCCGCTGGCGCCCGCTCCAGTGCAGGTAGCTGATCGGCGCAGGCAATTGGCCATAACAGCCCGTGGATAAAGTCACAATGCGCGAATTTCGGGGATAGGCGACGAAACTCCGTGTCAAGGCGGCCATTCAAACTAGGGCACTTAGCCCGGGGAGTTTCGTTGCCTCTCTCGAAAATCTCGCCATCCTCATCTGCGGCAACCCGCGTAATTCGGGGACTGGCGCGAATTTCGCCGCCTTTGCGAAATTCGTGGCCTGTACCCGAATTACCCCCCGCACTGACCCGCGTAATTCGGCGACCGGCGCGAATCTCGCCATTTTCATCTGGGCGGGTGAGGTCTACCTCATGAAGGCCTGTCCCCGAAATTCAATCCGCCCACCGGTCTGCCAGACTTTATCCACGGGCTGATAAGCGCCAGCTTACGCCCGCGCAGGCCGGAGGCCTGCGCCACTTGGCATCAGAGGGCCTCGGTTATGGTTAGGGCCAAGCACTAAAGTTGTGGCCGAAGTCTCGGCAGGGGCTCCTGACAGGGCTGCCTGGCGTATCATCGTACAGAATACCCAAAGGAGGGTTATCGTCATGGCACTTCGTAGCCTGGCCCGATGGGCGGCGCTTCTGGGGCTGCTCCCCTGCTCCCTGCCCGCCCAGAGCGAATGGGAGAATCCTGTCAAGAAGCTCTTGCGCGAAGGCAAGCCGGTGATCGGCGCCACCATTACCGTACCCAGCGCCGAAATCGCCGCTCAGGCCGCCAACCTGGGTTTCGACTTTCTGTGGATCGAGATGGAGCACAGCCCGATTACGCTGGAGACCGCCCGCCACATGATCCTGGCCACGCGCGGCCTCAAGGCCCTGCCCTTTACGCGCGTTCCGGTCAACGAGCTGTGGACAGCCAAGCGCGTGCTGGACAGCGGCAGCCTAGGGGTGATCTTCCCGTTTACCTCCACGCCCGAGCTGGCGCGCCAGGCCGTGGCCGCTTGTAAGTACCCGCCGGAAGGCCGCCGCGGCGCCGGCCCCGGCCTAGCCTCCTTCCGCTGGCCGGCCCCCGAAGGCTACTTCAAGTTCGCCAATCGCAACGTCATGGTCATCATCATCATCGAGGAGGTGCGAGCCGTGGACCAGATCGAGGAGATTGCCGCCGTTCCCGGCATCGACGTCATCTTCATCGGCACCACCGATCTTTCTTTTTCGCTGGGATTGGGTGGCCGCCAGGACGATCCCAAGCACGCCGAAGCGGTGCGCAAGATCGTGGCCGCCGCCCAGCGCCACAACATTCCGGTGGGACGCCCGGCCGCCTCAGCCGAGCAGGTGCAGCGCTACCTGCAGGAAGGGTTCCTCTTCTTTCAGGCCGGCACGGAGCTGGGCATGATGTCCAGCGGCGCCCGCACCCTGCTCCAGCCCCTGGGCAAGAGCGCGGTCGATCCCAGCAAACGGCCGCTCTACTGACGCCGCCCGGCGGCCATCACACGCACTACCGGCTTGCCTTCCGGCGCGCGCTGCCTTCCAGGTAGCTCGCGAACGACTCCGGCTTCCCTGCCGGCGCGATCTCAAAGGTCACCCTCACCGCATCGCTGCCGGTCTTTCGGTAGGTCAATCGGAATCGCGGCGCTGAAGGTGACGCATCACTCACAAACTGCACGCTGCTCGGGTCTTCGAGAAGTCCCACTGCATAGTGGATCACGTGCCCCTCATTGTCAAAATAGACGGCCCGGAGCCGCTCCCCGCGGGGTCCCCGTAGACGATCATCAAGTCCTCGTGGGTACTGGCCGGACGGTCCTTGGTCGCCGGAAAGTCCGTGCGGTTCTTTCTGACCAGAATCTTGCCTCCGAGCTCCATTCGAAACGAGAAGGCGCCCGTTCCCTGCCCCGGCCCGCCTCCTCCTTCTCCTACCCACTCGCCGAGAAGAAAACTGAATGGGGCCCAGCCGCTTTCACTCCTGGCTTGCTGCGCCATCATCGGCGCGACCGCCAGAGCAAAGCTGAGTTGCAGAATGAAAGCTCCGATCATCAATACCCTCCCGCGACTCTTCCTCACTGCTTGTCTGTGACCTCAATGAGGTCGGTATGCAGGGTCCGCGCCACCAGTCTGAGGCGCTTGCCATCCTCCAGTAGCTTGGGAATCAGCCAGGTGCGCTTGTTGGAACGCCACACCAGAAATCGAGACTGAGAGCGCAAGAACTCGTTGTAGGGTTGCATGTTTAGTGGAGCGTGTGACCCCAGATTCAGCAGAGCCTGCGCGGGGTCGGACCCGACGTAGCGAAGGGCCGCCACGGAATCGTGGAGGCAAATCACACGCGACTGTAAGCCGGCAGGCGCTTGGTAAGCAAGCTGGAAGTACAGAAACTCGTCTTCCACGACAATGGGTGCACTATGCGCACGCGCCACCGACTGGAGCGCTTGAATCACCGC
Organism: uncultured Acidobacteriota bacterium; assembly: GCA_963725415.1. Taxonomy (GTDB): domain Bacteria; phylum Acidobacteriota; class Terriglobia; order Bryobacterales; family Bryobacteraceae; genus CAVRZY01. Next base: position 3,570 of record CAVRZY010000202.1, read on the forward strand.
CGCATTCTCCGGCTCTCTAAACAACAGTCCAATGCCTCTCAATTGCTGCACGGCGAACGAGATAGACAGAATGAGCGCCAGGACAACCGCCATCCTGGCACGCCGGCCCAGGCCGCCGTAGGCGACGAACGCAGCCAGCAACGCAAAGCCCACCACCGAGCTCACCGCGTAGCGCTCCGTGTAGGGCCACTTCAGCAGCGCCGTGAGCGCCACGACGACAAGCGGCGTCACCGCCAGCCCAACTGCCGCCGCCACTTCATGAGCCGGAAGCGCCGCAGCGCAGCCCGAATCCCCGCCCCCTTCGTTGCGCCGCGCTCCGTACAACCACACTCCGAGTAACACCAGACCGATCAAAAGCGCGACGCCCGTTCCCTGCGATAAGAAGTCGTATGTCCAGTACACGGAAGAAAGCGCATTGCGATCCATCGCCCAGCGCGCAACTCTTCCAAGATGCTTCATGCTCTCCAGGGTCAGAGGCAAAAACGCCGCCAGAGCAGGAACCACGCCCCCCATCGCCAGCCAGACTGGCTTGTCCAGCCGCCTCAGCTTGACTGAGCGAATCAGCTCCCCAAGGCCGAGCCCAACAAGAACAAACACTGTCGCGAAGTGGCAGGAAACCCCGGCCGCCAGGCTGCCTGCCAACCCAATCAAGCCGAGCCGCCGGCGCCCATCCGTGGCCCACTGCCAGCACAGAAGAGCGAGCCCGCAAAAACCCATCATCAGCCCGTACGGCCTGGCCTCATACGCGTAGTGCCAGATCGTGCTGAGGAACGGAAAGAGCAGAGCCAGCCAGGCGTATGGCAGCGGGCAACGCCTCGCCACGAACTTGTACACGCACAAGCACATCATCAGAACGCCAAGCATCTCTGGCAACCGCAGGGCCAGCGGCCCCTCCCCGAACGGCAGGGTGGCCAGCCGTGTGATCACATAGAAGGGGATGGGATTGGCATCCGCGCCATTGGCCAGCGCGGCGCGCAGCTCCGCCACGCTCGACAGCCGCGTCAGGTACGCAGTGGCTAGTTCGTCGAACCACAGGGCCTTGTGCAGTGCGCTGGCGCCGGTTCCCAACAGATACAGCGCCACAAAACCCGCCAGAAACGACAGGCTTCGCCTCTCCAGCCGCTCCGCCAGCCCGTCCAGACATTTATCCAGGTCCATGCTCGGTCTCATTCGCGAATAGGCCTACCTGGAAGTCATTGTAGATCAGCCTGCAATCGATTCGGCGTATCGCTCGGCCTGCTCGATCGTCTCATTGACATTCAGCGTCCCATTCAGAATCTGCGAGGAATTCACGATGTGCAAACCGGGAATCGATGTCTCTATCCCAGGCAGCCGCTCAGAGTAGTTCACCGTCGGAATCGGAAAAACTCTGGGCACGCGGGACACTCGAAAGCACACCACATCCTCAGCTTCCAGGGCCGGGTACATCCTCCTGAGCGCCCCCACGAACTCGTCTCTCAGCTCCGCATCGGAGCGCCGGAACACCGCATCGTCGCTGGGAACGTATTTCGGCAGATACACCAGAGTGTTCCCGCCGAAGTACTCGCAACCCACGAGAGCAGACATCTCGATCACCCCCGTAAAGGGAAGCCGCGAGTCCGTCAGATTGGTTACATAAAAGCCCATCAGTGGCTTTCGCAACAGCACCGACGCGCAAACGATTCCTTGATACTCGATTCCGTTGAGGCGCGCCTTTTCCGCATCCGGCAGCGCCGGACAGATGCTGGCGGCGACAGGCGAAGGTACGGTCAGGATAACGTGATCAAACGTTTCGCAGTGACCGTGGGCGAATTCAACCGCCAGCCGCCCTTCCGGCACGGGCCCCACCCGCTGGGCCGCGTGTCCCGGCTTGAGGCGCACGCCTTCCGCTTCCAGCACCTCGGTGAAACGCGCCAGAATGCTCCGGTAGCCGCCCGGAACATAGCCGAGCAGTTCCTTTTTCAAGCCGGCTCGCCGCGCCGCATACATTCGGGCTATGTGGGTCCAGATGAAAGCCGCCGAAGCTTTCCCGTAATTCTCACCCAACTTGGCCCGCAATAACGGGAACCAGATCTTTTCACACGCCCGCCGGCCGGACCATTTCTCCAGCCACCCGCAAACCGGGATTCGCTAGCAATACGTAATGAAGTCAGGCGTCAGCAAAAC
>CAVRZY010000203.1:0-11342 GCA_963725415.1 uncultured Acidobacteriota bacterium
CGGCGCTGCCGGCGCCGGCCGGATGGGAGACGGCTGCTGAGGAGAAGCAGACGGGACCGCAAGGAGGTTGGGGGACCGGGAGGTGTCGGGGCAATGGCTTGGAAAAAGGGCAGTTTCAGCTCTTCCCGCAGCCGGAACCGCCCAGACTTGCACGCTTGGAGGGTTACCGGAGTCGCTAGAGCGCTTGACGCGCCAAACTTGTCGTAAATGAGTCAAGTTTTTCTCACCGCAAAGACGCAGAGGCCGCGGAGGCAACACGGAGAAAACCTCTCAGGATCTCTCTGCGCCCCCTTTGGGTCCTTTGCGCCTCTGCGGTGAAGACGGCGCTGCAACATGCCCCGTCGGCCTGAGGCGAAGCCTCGTTAGGGATGGACAGGATGAAAACACGGCCCCAGCCGAGGCGATTGGGTGTATACTCAGTAGTGCCAGGATGCGAAAACGGAAATTCTGGCCAACACCGTCTGCAGCACACGACACAGCGCCCGGCCCCACTATGTGGCTGGGCTTTTCCGTTTCCGGGCCGTCACTCACACCAGTACGCCGTGCGGTTCATGGTCCTGCAATCCCTTGCCCGCGCGGCAGCCCGCCTCCGGCGGATGGGGCGTCCCAGGAATCTCGCCCGGCGTATAATGTAAGCAACGGAGGGCTCCCAATGCGGAAGTCCCGGTTTCGCCGCCGCTCGGAACTTTGTGATCGCTTCCAAGGCCCTGGCTCACGCGAAACTTGTTCGACCGCGTGGCTGGGGCGCGCCGATTGCCGCTAATGGCAAAGAGACATCAAGGAGACATGCCGTCATGCGAAAGACACTGGTCGTCTCAGCCATCGCTTTTCTGATGGCCTACTCCCCGCTGCTCAAATGTCAGGACGATTCGTCCGGCGGGTTCTTCTCTCCCGAGCAACTCGACAACTTGCTGGCGCCGATTGCTCTGTATCCCGACCCGCTGCTGGCCCAGGTTCTGCTGGCCGCAACCTTTCCGGACCAGATCGATGAGGCGGCGCGCTTCTTGCGCGCCAGTTCCGACCCCAACTATATCGACTCCGCAGCCCTGGGACGTCAGCGTGAAAGCCGTCGCTCGTTACCCGACGGTTCTTCACATGATGGCGGACAAGCTGGACTGGACCACTTCGGTCGGGCAAGCCTATGTCAGCCAGTCCACCGACGTGACGGAGTCGATTCAGCGGCTGCGCGCGCAGGCGCGTTCCGCGGGCAATCTGTTCTCGACGCCGCAGCAGGAGATCGTGGAGACCAGCGGCTACATCGAGATCTGGCCCGCGCAGCCCCAGTTCATCTATGTGCCGATGTACGACCCGGGGATCGTGTATTACCGCCGCGGGGGCTTCTTTGCGGGCGCCGTCATTTCGTTTGGACGCGGCTTTGCGATCGGAGCCTGGCTGAACCATGACTTCGACTGGCGCGATCGCCGTATCTATTATCACGGCTGGGAGCACGGGGGAGGCTGGGTGACACGATCCCGGCCCTTCGTCCGCGTCACCAACGTTTACGTGAACAACAATTATCGGACCGTTTTCATCAACCGGACCGTGGTGAACCGGACGGTGAACTACAACAACCTGAATCGCTACGACGCTGTTCACCGCGGGGTGAATTACGACAACGTCCGCCGCAACAACATCGATGTCCGCAGCACGACCGTCGTCAATAACAATCGGACCGTGGTGAATAACAAGATCATCCAGCGCAACATCAATACCAACGATTCGAGGATCGATACCTACCGCGGGCATGGGGCAGCCCCGCAGCAACAATCCCGGCCCGCGCCAAACCGCCCCGAGGTGAACCGGCCCACGTATCAACCGCCGCCCCGGCGGCAGGAGCGTCCCGAGAGTCCCGCATTCGGTGGGAACCGGGGCGGGTTCGACGCGCGCGCGGAGAGCCAGCGCGGGCAAGCCAGCCGGACGGAGATGTCTCGGCCCGCGCCCAGCCGGACGGAGATGTCCCGGCCCGCGCCCAGCCGGACGGAGATGTCCCGACCCGCGCCCAGCCGGACGCAGAGCCCCGGCCCGAGCCTGCATCCAAACCCTCGAGTCAGCCGGACTCGCATGGGCGTGACGGGAGGCGGCGATGAATCCACTTGCGATCTCAACCACGAGAGGGCTTGAACGTATGGGAGCCAGACGACGAATGAACTCACCTGATCATCGGCGCTGCGTGTCGTTCGCGCTAGCGTTGACGTTGCCGCTGTCCATGGGCCTGTTTTGGGCCGCTGCGGCGCTGGCCGCCGGGAACCCAGCGCAAAAGGAGGCTCCGAAACAAGCCCTGTTCTCCACTCCGGAAGACGCCGTGAACGCCCTCGTGAGTGCCGCGGAGGCGAAAGATCAAGCCGCCATGACGGCGATCTTCGGGCCCGAGCGCGAGAAACTGCTGTCGGGCGATCCCGTGGAGGATCGCAACGCGCTGGAGCGCTTTGCCGGGAACCTCCGCAAATCCTCCCAGCTCGAGAAAGCGGGCGACACAAAGTTCACGCTCCTCGTTGGCGACGACAAGTTTCCATTTCCGATTCCCATCATCCAGCAAGCGGGCCAGTGGCGATTCAACACCGCGGCGGGGCTCGAAGAGATTCTGAATCGGAGAATCGGGCGCAATGAGCTTTCGGCGATCATGACCTGCCGCGCGTGTGTGGTGGCGCAATGGGAGTACTTCACCCAGCCCCTGGACACATCTCAAGACGGCTTGGCGGTTTACGCGCAGAGGTTCGTCAGTACCCCTGGCAAGCGGGACGGACTGTACTGGGACACGCCCGAGGGCGCCCCCCCGAGCCCGCTAGGAAGTCTCATCGCGGAGGCGCGCGCGGAAGGTTACCCAGCCGGCCGTGCGCGGAGCACTGAGGCCGCTGCAAAGGGTTCGGCGGCTCCTGCTCCGAAGCGCTCTCCCTATCACGGGTATTACTTCAAGATCCTCACGCGCCAGGGCCCGCACGCGCCGGGCGGCAAATACAGTTACATCATCAATGGCAACATGATCGCCGGCTACGCGCTGGCGGCTTATCCCAGCAAATGGGGTAGCTCCGGCGTGATGACGTTCATCGTCAACCAACAGGGCCGCGTGTACGAAAAGAACCTGGGCCCCAATACCGAGCAGATAGCCTCCGCCATGACCGAATACGACCCCGACCCAACCTGGAAGCTGGTCAAAGAGCCGTAGGGTTGCGAAGTCCTACGGATTGTCCGCCATCAGGATGTCCACTCTGTCTGGCGAGGCAGTTCACCGAATCAGCACGATGAGGTGCAGACTCGGCGCTTCTTTCGGCTGGCGTTTTCCGTATTGCTCGTCGTCTCTGCTGTCTCGGCGCTCGCGACTATGGCTGATTGGGATAAACCCTATTGAAGTCGGTTGACTCGTGTATACTCTATTTCTATTCGGGAGTTCACGATGCGCTTTTCCATTTAGCCCTTGACAGGGTTCCTGACGTGTTCTTGCTAACTCCAACGCACCGTGGCGGGCTGTCTGGGCTGTGCCCACGGGAACCGTTGGCGGTCCACGGCTCCTGGAATCAGTATTTTGCGTGACGTAGCGCCGAGACCTTTTTCGCACTCTCAGGTAACGGCCTGCTGACCGACGACCCGCCTTTTCAGATCCACGATATCGACGGCGACGGGCGCAACGAGGTGGTGCTGGTCCGCGACTTCAAGATCCAGTTTCTGGAAGGCGCCACCGGCAAGCTGAACTCCGCCCCGCGCGTCTACGCCTGCGGCAGCGACGAGGGCTACATCATGTTCGACCGCGACGGCGACCTCCTTTAGCACGTGCGCATCGGGCACGCCCAGAGCCCCAGCATCGCCAAGTTCCGCCCCGATCTCCCCGGCCTCCAGCTCATCACCGTGAATTACTGGAAGAACCCTGGCATCGTCACGCTATTCGACTCCGACGGCAACATCCTGGCGCAGGAGGAACCGATCCACAACGGCAGCCCCTTGTTACCAGTAAACTGGCGCGGCGACGGCCAGGAATTCGCGTTGCTCTCCGGCAACGTTCGCGAGGGCGGCCTCATCGACGGCCACCTGCGCCGCGTGGTCATGTTCCCCGACGACGGCCATCCCGACTTGGCCTCCTACGTCGCCGACCTCACCGGCGACCCGCGCGACGAGATCATCCTCTGGGACCAGGAGCGCATCTGGATCTACACCCAGGACCGCCCCTTCACCGGAACGCGCATCTACAAGCCCCAGCGCAGCCCCGACTACAACGAATCCAACTACCGCACCACGGTCTCGTTGCCAGGCTGGGCCCCCACACGAAAGTGAGCGTCCAACCTATCTAGAATTCCAGCCGGATACCGAACGCGATCCAGCGCGCGGCGTTGGTGCGGTTGGGTGGCGTGTAAGTCCCGGTAATCACGCCCAAAGCGGCCGGGTTGGTGTAGCTGAGCGCCGGGTTAGCGAAGCTCTGGTGGTTAAAGATGTTGAAGAAGTCGGCCGAGAACCGGGTGCTGACCCGCTCGGTGACCGCGGTGATCTTGCCGACGCTCACATCCAGGTTCCAGAAGCCCAACCCGCGGATCGGGTTGGCGCGGCCGGTCCGGGTGTCCTGGCTCAACTGAATGGGCCGGAAATTCGCAAACGCGGCGGCGGGATCAGTGAACAGGTTCAGGCCGGTGCCATTGGCGGCGCTCGCGTTGGTGCCGACCCCGCCCGATCCGGGGATGCCCTTATTCACAGCCGTTGAGGGCACCGGATTGATCGGAACCAGGGCCGAGTTCTGCCCCAGCGTGACGCTGTCTCCCCAAGCCTGGCTGCTTTCCGTCACGGTCAGAGGCGGACCCGAGAACGCGCTGAAGATTCCCGAACTGTACCAACCTCCGATCACACGGTCGAGCGCCGGATTGCTGAAACTGAACTTATGCCCCTTGCCGGCAGGCACATCGTACACCCAATGGGCGTTGAAAACGTGCGTGCGATCGTAATTCGAGGGCCCGTATTCGACGCCTGGATGGAAGCTGTTGGTATAGATCGATGCGCTGTTCTGCCACAGCAAAAAGTCATCCAGCGTCCTCGAAAAGGTGTAATTAGCGCTGAACTGGAGGCCGCGAGACAGGCGCTTGGATAAGGTTACCAGCAACCCGTTGAAATTGGTCTGGCCGATGTAAGTGCGCATCAACTCCAGTTGCGCTTCGTCGTTGTTGTAGGGCGGGAGGCCCAGCGCGGTGCGGTAAGTGCCGAGCGATTGGAAGATGCTGCTCACGTTTCCGTTGCGGAAGTTTGAGGCCAGCGCCTGGGCAACGTACGCCGTGGCGGTGCCGTTGTAATTGATCAGCTTGGTATAGCCGGCCAACTGGTTCTCGAACCACGGCTGGGTGACCGGCGTCCCGCCGGCCCGCAGCGTATTCGCTACGGCGTCGAAGGCCTGTGCGAAACTCTGGCCGGATGCCGAATCGACGAACATGTAGGGTGACTGGGTGAAGTTGATCGAACAGGGCAGGCGCCGGGCGAAGCGGCCCACATAGGCGGCCTCGAAGACGAAGTTTCCGGGGATCTCGCGCTGGATGGTGAGATCCACGTTGTAGCTGCGGCCCATCTTGGTGTCGGGATCCACCTGGAAGGACAACTGTTCGCCGAACGGCCTGGAGGGGATTACCGGCGTCGTGGCCGGAGCCACCGTCGGCAACGGAATGGCGCCGTCCACTCCGACGCGATAGCTCGACGCCCCGACATTTCCGGTCCCGGCCGAAGCATTACAGTTGGGTCCCGGCGCGCCGGCAGCGTTGCAGGCCGGCGTCTTGATGTTTATGCTCTGGCCGAAACCAACCCCCAGCATGGGGATCATCACGTTCTGGACAACGTTCGATCGGTCATACACCATGGCGAAGCCGCCGCGCAAAACCGTCTTGCGCTCGCCCAGCAACCGGCTGAGGAAGCCTTCCTTTCGCGTCGGAACCCAGGCGAAAGACCCGCGCGGGGACACACCGCCCCGGTCGATGTGGTACACCGGAACGTTCGCCTTCTTGACGGGCATCCAGCCGATGGTCGGGTTATAGATCTGGCCCGCCAGAGCCCCCTTCAGCTTGGCGTCCAGGAAGGCCGCGGCGGTCTGAGGCTGGCCGGTGCTGGCGTCAATCTGCACCGTTTGCCGCCCCAACTCTTCCGTCGGCGCGGTCTGCCAGCCATAGGAGAGACCGAACGTCAGCGTCAAAGAGTTGGTGGCACGCCACGTGTCCTGCCCGTGGAAGTAAGTGGCATACTCGTTCGTCTTGTTAATCAGGGGAGTGCCGAAGGGGAGCGGATTCAACTGGCCGTCGCGGACCGCCAGAATATTGACATTGTCCACCAGGCCGAGTGTCGAGGCATAGAACCGGTCCCAGTTGGTTCCATCCGTGGAGCGCAGGCAGTTCGCGGTGATGCTCCCACCGCAGGTGACCGGGCGGTTGGCCGCCGAGACGGTGAGGAAGCTCTGGTCGCCGTCCACCAGCGCCACCAGCGAGGTCAAAGACCCGACCACCTTGTCGGCCCGCGCGTGCGTGTAGGGTAACGACCGGAATTGCCCCCCGAACTGCATGGTGTGGCTGCCCCGGATCCAACTCATTTCGTCACTCCACTGGTAATCCTTGTTCCAGTTCTCCTGATACCGAGCGCGCTGCGTGTCCAAGTCGATTGGATTATCGAGGAAAGCCGTCACGCCGCTCCCAATCAGAAGGGCGACCGGACCGGCGTTAGTGCTCGTGCCGGGAACGTTCATGATGCCCGCGGCAGTCGTGGGCGGGGTCGCCTGGGCGGCGTTGGTGTCCCGCACGTAGCCGAACCGAAACACATTGAACAGCGTCGGCCGCATCTGCCAGGTGAGGCTGCCCATGATGACCTGGCCGCGCCGTGGCTGGGTTACCATGGAGCGTGGCTCGCCCTTCATTATCGCGATGTCACCCGCTCCCTGGGCGATGCGGCGCCAATACGTGTAGCTGCCATTGAAGGTCAGTTGATCGCTGAACTTGTGATCCAGCCGCCACACTCCATAATCCTCCTGAATGGGCGTGGGAATGTTGGCCAGGTACCCGGTGGTGTTGAGGCCATCACCACCGGCCACGTTTCCAGCAGGCATCAGGGCCCACTGAGCCTTCACCGCCGGGCTGATTCCCAGGCCGCGGGGATCGCAGGCCTGGTTTCCGGACGCCCCGCACACCGCCGCAGTCGCCAGGTTGTAGCTGATGACGTTGCCGGCCGAATCGCGGAACCGCACGATGCCCTGCTTCAGCGTGTCGGTGGGCACGGTTCGGGTGGCCTGGGTCACCTGAGAAAAGCGGCGTCCTTCGTAGTTGGCGAAGAAGAACGTCTTGTCCTTGATGATCGGGCCGCCAAAGCGCCCGCCGAAACGCTTGTCCATGATGTCGGGCTTGACGATCCCGGCGCGGTTGTTATCCCAAGTGTTGGCGTTGAGCACGGAGTTCTGGAAGTACCCGTAGCCGGCGCCGTGCAACGTGTTCGTGCCCCGGCGCCCGACCAGCGTCATTTGGCCCCCCGAGGCCCGCTCGTACGAGGCGTTCGGGTTGGCCAGATTGAGACGGAACTCCTCGACGCTGTCCGCCGGCGTAGGCACCACCGTGTCGGCGGCCACCACGCTCTGGGTGATATCGACCCCGTCCAGGCTGACCGTGTTCTGATCTTCGACCGCGCCCGTAATCCGCAACTGCAACTGCGTGGCGCCGCCACCAGTAGTTGGGACCACGCCGGGTTGCAGACCCATCAGCTCGGTGACGTTGCGTTGCAGCGTGGGGAGGCGCAGAACCGAGTCCGTCGAGAGCACGTTTCCGATCTGCGCGTCCGTGGTCTGCAATTCCGCCGCCGCCGTTGCCCTGACTTCGACCACCTGGCTTTCCCCGCCCACCTCCAGCGTGACCGGCAAATTGTAGCTTCGGTTGACCTGTACCGTCAGGTTCGGCACCGTGGCGGTGCGAAATCCGGACATCCGCACCGTGATCTTGTAGGATCCCGGCGGGACGCTGGCAAACACATACTGGCCTACTTCGTTGGTTTGTTGAGTCGAACTTGCATTGGTCTCTATGTTGACGAGCTGCACCTCAGCTCTGGGCACCACCGCGCCCGAAGGGTCGGCGACGCTTCCTACCACCCTGCCGGACGTGGCGCTCTGAGCTGCGGCCGTCGATGCGAGCCCGAGAATTGCCCACAGCGCGACGAGAAGCCCTGTCCACGCTGCCACGCGCTGCCGCACGGAGGACCGTGCAGGCTGGCGCATTTGGTTACACCCTACCCCTTGGTTCATTGAGTGCCTCCTAACAGTCCCTGCTTCGCCAGGATTTCCATCTTGGCTTGCTGGTCGTGATATTATACATGAACCCTCTCCGTGGGAGCCGCTTTTTTTGCCACCCTGCGCCCCTGTTCGCCAGATGTTCGCTTGCCGGCGGCTCACTCTGCCCGGCTGGTAGAGGCCCCGCCCCGCGTCTACGCTGCCTCAGGCGGTCAAGCGGGATTCAGTTCCCGACCGCTCCTCAACGACGGGCGACTGGCCCGACCGTTGCACGCTGCACCTCGTTGTGCGAGAAATAGACGGTGGGCTGAGTTGCATGGCTTGCAGTCAACAGAAGGTAGTAGATGTGGGTCGCGCCAAGGCGGGCGTAATGATCTCGGAACGCCTGTCTAACGTCGCTTCCTCCCTCACAACCCATCGCGGTTGCTGCACAGGAGGCCAGCATGGCTGCACCCAGTTCCTCACAAGAGGGACAGGAGATCGTCATCTTGAGCTGAGCCTCGGCAGCCAGCCTCTCAAGAGAGGAAAGATCCGGCCCCTCACTGTTTCCAAGGACCGAACCGACGACCTGGCATAGGCCATCCGGCGCGAGAACTTCCGGCAGCCCTGCCAGCAAGCGCCGCACGATCGCCAGCCCGTCGGGCCCACCGTCGGCGAACACAGGGTAACGAATGCCCGGCGCTACGGGCATGAACGGAGGATTCGAGCAAATGCGATCGAACTGCCGGCCTGTTACGGGTTCGAATAGATCGCCGATTAAGAATTCTACTTTCTCGCTTAACTCATTGAGCTCGGCATTGATCCAGAATACTCTCTCGGCCAGCGGTTCCATCTCAACCGCTGTCACTGACGTGGCAGTTTGCGCACACACCAGCGCCTGAGTGCCCACGCCGGCACAAAGGTCCAGTACGCGCCCCTCCACCGGGAGCAGCAGGCGGCTGAGTGCCAAGGAGTCATTGCCGTAATAGAGCTTTGCAGAGGGCGAAAGCGTCTGACAGAACAGAAACAGGCCCAAATGGTATACGAGCCGATATTCTCCGGCCGTGACCATGTCTCCACTCCTGTTGACCAGCCCGAGCGCTTCTAATGTCGAAATCACCTCTGGTGGCACACAGCTCTCTACTCGGGTGCTCTCGGCTGCTTGTCCGGCGCCGAGCAGACCTGCGACGCTTTGGAGCGGTTCTGAAATCAAAGCAGGCTCGAAAGCTTGGGCATGCGTGCGGTCTTCCTCCGAGCCTGGGCCGCCAGCAGCCTGTCCATGCCAGCGTCCACCAGAAGCCTTCTGAACTGTCTGAGTACCTGCCGTTGCTCGCCAGTTAGGTCCATTCTACGCGCTCCTGCCACGTTCGCGCTTTCGGCTTCGATGATAACACCTCAACTAACTCGGGGACAGGCTACTCTGTCCCCCCGTGGTAATGCCTCAGAACGTGTGAAAAAATGCTAGGGCAGGTCGGGGACCTGCCCCACGAGCGCGGCAAGTTGTTGAAGTGGCGCAGGCCCCCGGCCTGCGTTGCTGACAGCCGAACTGAAGTGGGCATTTTTTCACACGTTCTCAGTCTCGGGGGCAATAGCCTGTGCAGCCGGGTAGGATAGGCTTCCAGCCTGTCCGGACCCCTTTCGAATGCCGCCCGAGACAAGCTGAAGCTTGTCCCACGGCCCCCGAGACTGAGGCATTACCCCCCGACCCCGGATTCCTCACCAGACCCGAGTTCCAGCCAAGATGTGGCGCGGGCTTCAGCCTGCCGCGTCGAGACTCCTCTCGACGCCAGTGCGTCTCGGCACGAGTGCCGAGACGGCAGCCTGGAGAGGCTGACCTGGCAGGCGGCGACGCCAAGGACGTCTTGCGAGTCATGGCTCATCTGGCGCCCGTTTCTGTTCCGTTGCGCCTGTTACGCGCGAGCTCAGGTTGGCAGGAGTCAGCCGGCGTCGCAGACCGTGTCGAGAAAGCCCTGGCGGACCTGTCACGCCTTTCGCTGATTGATCGTAGCGCCACAGGCGAACCTCTGGCCCATCGGCTGATCCTTGCGTTTGTTCGGCGCCTTCCGGAGAGTGCCGCCAATTGGCTTCAGGCTTCCGAGGCTGTGCGTGAGGAAATGACCCGCGCGTTCGACGAGCGAGATATGGCGTCTTTTCAGGAACTGGAAGGAATCTTGCCGCATGCCGAGTCGGTGCTCTTGCGTGCGGATCTCTCGACGGAGAATGCAGGCACGATTGCAACGGCTCTGGCCCGGCACCATGGGAATCTGGGACGCTACGTGCCGGCAAAGTCGTTTTACCAAGAAGCTCTTGGCCGCGCCCAGCGCAGCTACCCGCCGGGTCATCCCTCCATCGCCGCCAGTCAATCCAACCTGGCGACAGTGCTGCAGGCTTTAGGGGAACTGGCAGAGGCGCGCGATCTGCTGCGCCAGGCGCTGGCCTCGGCCGAACGCGGGAACGCGTCCACCTCATTCCATCACAGGGGCGCAGATTAGGTCGTGATCGCCCGGCGGCGCCATTCCGTGCTGGCGAACAAGCGCTGCCACTTGTGCCCAATGACGAAGCTCGTGAATCAGGGCATTGGCGACCGCCTTTCGGGCCGAGATCCGGATACGTTGCCCCTGTCCAGTGAGTTCGACCATGCGGCGCCAGTCTTCGGGTTCAGCTCGCTGGATGAGTTCACGCATGGCCTGCTTTGCCATGCTTCCCAGATGGAACAGTTCGGTGGCGCGATCGGCAGGCTGTTTCCACCACTCCGTGAATGCGGTCTCCCGAAGCCGCTCCGCAAACCACAACTCGGTTCCCAGGGCGTGCTGGATCAGCGCTCCCAACGAAAGGTGCCGCTCTCCAGCCAGAGGGATGCGGAGCGCCTCGTCACCCTGTGCAGCGAACCACTGCTGCCACTTGGCCTGTTCTACCTCCAGGTAGTCGAGAAGTTCCTTCAGCGTCACATTCATCTCGGTCATCCTCGATGATTCTACTCCTGGGAGGCGATCGAGTAGAGCCGTCGTTTGCGCATGGCAGATGCGACAAGCCAGCCGACATTCACGAGGCAGCCCTCGCCATCGGTTATGCCCCCAGCCAAATGCTCCACAGGACTAATCCGACAATGCACCAGTTTCTTTCGCGGCCTCTTGAGATAGGATTAGGACGA
>CAVRZY010000204.1:0-9392 GCA_963725415.1 uncultured Acidobacteriota bacterium
CGACAATTAAGCGAGGCGTCAGCGCTGGGCCAGCCCCGGGCAGAGAGGCGAACAGCGCCCCGTCCGGGTGGGAACACACCAATTCCGCGATGCGCCGTTCCAGGAGGGCGATTTGGTCGCGCAACGTCGCCAGCACCTTGGCCCACCCGCGAGCCGTCAGCACCCCGGCTTCTACCACCGCCGCGTCCTGGGTCGCGGGCAGCGCCTGGTAAATGGCCGTGAGGCGTTCTTGCAGCCGTTCCTCGGAACGGCAGTTGTGCTCGTGGAAGAACTTCCGCAACGTGCCGGGGTGTGCCCGCTGCAGTTCCCGCAAGCTGCCCCAGCGCGCCAGCAGGTCCTCGACCAGGGGACTGGTCACGTCGTCGAACCAACGCAAAATCTGCGGAAAATACTGTTTCAGGCAATCGGTCAGGCGATTGCTCTGGCGCGTCTTCTCATCCACCATGCGCCGGCGTTCCTCGACCAGAAACTGCAACAGGCGGGTCTCTACGGTGTCCGGTTGGAGCGAGCGCAGTCGTTCTCTGTGACGCAACAACAGGTCCAGCAGCCAGGCCGTATCGCCCGGATCGTTGCTGGCGCCGGCAGTCGAGAAAGTCTTCCGGTAGCGCGCCGCCGTGGTGGGGTGAACGGGGAACAACACCAGGTGCGCGTACTTGCTCAGCATATACACCAAGGCCCCGCGAGACTGTTCCAAGCATACGGCAATGGGGCCACCGCCAAATCGCTGTTGAAGAGCGGCCGCCCAGGCCTCCACCGCCTCCGGGGTGTTCTCCAGTTCCCCTTGCTCAAACTTCCGGGAGCCGGCTGGGACCAGGCGCCAGAAGTGCTTCTGGTCGGCCCAATCAATCGCCGCAAACGCCGCCCATTCCGGTTCCGAAGCTGAAGTCGTCAACCGTTCCGACATCCTACCATGCCTCCTTTCCAACGAGCTCGCTTGGCTCCGCCGAAAGCCTTATAGTGGTCTAGGACCAGACGACTTCTGAGTATTCGTCGCTGGAGCCAAGCATCCCGCTGCTCGAAACACTCTGGGCAAACATCCAGTGTTAGGGCACCCAATTCGTAGCAGCGGGGTGCCCGTTCAAACAAAAGTCATACCAAATGTCTTGCTTGACGGAAAGCCCAGGCCGGTACACCATCTCCCGGTGGCTCTGCAACTCCCCTCCACCTGCTTACCAGTCATTTCCTCCCGGATTTACTATAAGGGCACCCCGGCAGGCCGGGGGCCTGCGCCACCAGAGGGGGCGAGGTGATCGAGGTATTCACTGGCGGCCAATGGACACTGAAGTGAGCACAGCCGGGCTGGTGGTGTTGACCGCAAAGCCCGGACTCTCGACGTTGGTGGTGGCGGTGAGGCCGATGGCGGGGCCGGTGATGATGGTTTCCCAATCGCTTTCATTCAACAGCGTGGACAAGCCGGCATGCACCGCCCGCCGGATCACGGCAACGCCGCCTCTGACCACATGGCCGTAGGTCCAGTAGCGCTGCGAGACCGGGTCGAAGTGACCGGATGGAATCCCGCCTGTGCCCTGGGCCAGGTCAGAGATTTTTCGATAGGCGCCACGCAATTCGGGCGAGACCCACACCGAAATGCTGGGTCCCTGAGAGATGTACAGAACGTACTGAGTGCCGTCGAAGAAAATGTCAGGGTCGGAGGCTGAGCGCAGCCCGCCGGAGGCGCTCAACGTGAGGCTGGCACGATCTCCGGGGTCCAAGGTGAAGCGTGTTCCGTCGCTGCCGGCGACCTCGGTAGCCGAGCCGAAGTGATTGAGGCAGGAGGATTGTCCCGGAGGGCAGCCGGCGGGGTCTCCCCCCAGCCGGCCGTGGAGAAAGAAGAGCACCAAGCGGCCCCCCTCATCCAGGATCAGGGAGGGGTCCACAAAGCCGGCCTCCAGACCGGGCAGCGACACTGTTACCGGTGGCTCGATAGTGTTGGTGTCGAGACGATAGCGAACCAGAGTGCCACCGGCGGTGAAGACGTAGAGCGTGCTGCCGCGCCGGATCACGTCGGGGACGGAGCCGGGGAAGGGGACCCAGCCGGGCAGCAGAGTCCAGGCCGCGCCGTCATTGCTCTCGGCCAGGTAGACCATGTGGATGCGCGGATCGCCGCAGTTGGTGAGGGCGGTGTCGCAGGCGTGGAAGGCCATCAAGTACTGGCCGGTGACTGCCGACTGGCCTGGGGGAGGCGGCGTAGTCGCGCTCACAATGACAAACTTGCCGGCGCCCGGCTCGGCGTCCACGGCCGCGGCCACGTACATGCGATAGCGACCGTCCGGCAGCCTCACCACCCACGGATCGTGAAGCGTGCGCACTCTGAATTCGCCGAATTGCGCCTGCGCCAGGCGGATGCCCGGCTCGAGCCGGAACGTCTTGCCATCGTCCTCGCTGAGGAAACTGTAAATGACACCCTGTTTCATGGTGAACAGCCGGAGGCGCCCGTCCGGAAGGCGAATGGATTTCTGATCCACGTAGCTGTTGGGGCCGCCTCCGGCATCGGCGTCGCCGAGCACGTTGCCACGGTCGAAGGCGAAGGTCCAGCCGTTGTCGCCGGGCGGGGAGTAGGCGCGGCGCACGTTGTTCAGGCCCGGCATGTCTCCGATGTAGAGCAGAACGACGCCGCCGGCCGAGTCGGTGAAGTGGTCGTAGACTCCGATGGTGCCTTTGTCGTCAGGCTGAGGCATGTAGCGGACGCCGGGATCGGGAGCGAATTGCAGGCCATCCTGAGAGCTGGCGCTTCTTATCTCGGCCGCTCGCGGGTCCCAGCCGTAGAGGCGCCAGACGCCGTTGGGAAGACGCAGGCGGCGCGGATCGCTGGCGCGGTCCGGCGGAGCAATGCCGGGTGAGAAGTCCAGGCCATCGGAGGAGGTGGCGACGACTTCCCTGGGCGGCTCGACGCGGTGGTCGTTGTAGTACAGGTAAGTCGTGCCGGAGGCGTCCAGGCCGGGCTTGGGGAGGGAGGCGTTGTCCACGCGGATACCGGGGTCCGGGATGAAGTTCAGGTCGGCGATCACTGGCGCGGGCGCGCGTTCCGGGATTTGAGTCACGTAGACCATCAAATGGCTGCCGTCGGCCAGGCGCACGACCGCGGCATCTTTGACGCCCCCGCTTTCCAGGCCGGTGGCGGGATCCATCTGGAGGCGAGCGCCAGGCTCGGCGCTCCAGGTGAGGCCATCGGTAGTGAAGAAAGAATTGATGGCCGGCAGCGTGTCGTGGGGAAAGGCGTAGAGGCGGTATCCGCCGTCAGCCGCAATGGCGTTGGAGAGGGCGTGGCGCCAGCCGTCCTTGACGAAGACCTTTTCTTCATCGAAGACGAAGCTGGTTCCGTCGGAGGATGTGCCGTGCCAGTTGGCGCCGGGCTGGCTGGTGGGGCCGCCGGCGAAGATGTGCCAGGTGGCGTCGATGAGCAGTGTGGAGGGATCCAGGGGATCGCCCGGGGGATCGAAGGCGAGTCCCTTCTTCTGGAAGTGGATCCCGTCGGCGCTCTCGGCGTAATAGGTGCGTGGCCGTTTGAAAGGGAGGGGCGAGGCCGTCACATACAGCCGGAAAGTGCCGTCGGGGAGGATTTGCACGTCCGGGTCCACCGGATCCGACATCCCCTCGAAGCCTTCCAGGACGGTTTTCTTGTAGACCCAGTTGCGGCCTCCATCCCGGGAGATGGCCACCACGAGCTTATTGCGCTCGGAACCCACGGTCCAGCCGACGTAGTAAAGATAGATCCAGCCCCGAGCGTCCTGAACGAGATCGGGGACATCGCCCTGGTCAGTAATCACCTGGTTGGTGCGAGTGAAGGCAAGCCCGTCGGCAGAGGTTGCGCTCATCAGGCGAGCCATCCAGGGTCCCATGTCGGGCGGCCCAGGTCCGCGGCCGGTGGGCGGAGTGAAATCACTGATGAGCGGTTCGTCGAGCTGCCGCGAGCCGCTTCCGCTGGAGCACAGAGCAAATCTCGCTGCCAGCAAACACAAGGCAGGCACCAGCGTGCGACGAGTCATTGTAAGTTCCCTGGCCCGGTGATACAGTAGCACCGACGGTGCGGAAGCGTCAACATCGGACGGCAGCAAATGGTGTCAGTCCCCGGTTTTTGCCTTGCCCTCCCCCAGTTTCGTTGAGCGGAGCAATGCGGGGAGGGTAATTCGGGTACAGGCCACGAATTTCGCAACGGCGGCGAAATTCGCGCCGGTCCCCGAATTACGCGGGTTGCGGGGCGGGCCGTCGTGAAACTGGGGGAGGGCAAGGGAACGGCAAGGACCCAAAGGAGGCGGCATGTTAACGCACCGATCTGCCGTGCTATTACTGGCGGCGACTGCACTGGCGAGCGTGAACGCGCAGGTAGTTGACCGGAAGGTTCCGGCGCCGGCGCGTGGCGCCAGACTGGAAGGCCCGCTGGTTCGGATTCCTTCTGCGGCCGCGGGGAGCGAAGGGATCTGGGTTCGGATCGCGCCGCCGGCGCGCCCGCGCTACCCGCAGGGGGCGCCGGTGGTGATCCACGTTCCGGGTGGGCTGGGGCCGGGCGGCGTTGGCAGCTTGCAGACACGACTGGGAGACTTCGGTTTTATTGACATTGCGTTCCTGTTTCCAGGTGGGGAATCGGGGCCGCCAGTAGAGGGAAGGCCGCTCCGGAGCGGCGGGACCTACGATTTCCGAGGCCCTGCCTCGGTGCGCGCCCTGGCCGACGTTATCCTTTTCGCGACTGGTCGCACCCGCAGCGTCGAGGGCAAGACCATCCAGGAGTATTTGGGCGGGATGCGGGCGCTGGTGGACCAGGTGGGCGTGATCGGCTGGTCCCTGGGCGGCACCACAATAGCGGCGGCCCTGGGACTTCACGGAAAACAGATGCGGGGCTTAAAGTGGTACGCCAGTCACGAATCGCCGTATGGGGAAGGCATCATCGACGGCGAGTTCGGCGCCCGCGGGCAGGCCAACCCGTTCTACGATCCTGAGACCGGCAAGCTGGACCTGAGCGCGCTGCGCTATGGGAAGGACCTGCCGGTGACGCTAATGGGCCGGCCCATCGAGGGAGCGCAGCATCTCCGCGGGGCCTTGTATCTGGACGGGAACGGGAACGGCACGTTCGAACCAGGGACGGACTTTCTTTTCAGCGGCATTCTTCTTCCCGGGCCGCCGGCGAAGGTCTACTACTCGCCCATGCTGACCCGGGCGGCTGGCGAGAAGAAACTGTTTGGCGCGCAGTGGCCGGCGCATATCGCCTCGCTGGAAGAGGCCGTGGAATGCTGGAGGATCCGCGACGGCGTGTCGCAGATCGCAAACGCGGTGAAGAACCTTCCGGAACTGGCGGTGATCGTGTTTGCCGGGGAGGAGGATCACGTGCAGAGCACGGCCGATCACCGTCACATCCGGCTCCAGTATGACGGGTTCCAGGCCGCGGGAGTGCGGTGGATCCGGCTGAATCCGGATGCGCACTACGTGGAATACGTGCTGGGCCACAAGCCGCCTCGCGCGCCGCAGAATCCTGCCGGGGCGCGCTTCGACGCGCGGTCGATCCGGCGCGCGCTGGAGCCGGAGCCGCCGGATGGCGGCCCCAGCGATCCGGAAGCCCTCACGGCCGCGGCCTGCGAGCTGGCGGACCGAACCATCAAAGGGGAGTGGAGCCCGACGCTCGCGGGAGTGCTGTTCTCAGATGCGCCGCGGCGGACGCGGCCCGAACGGCCCATGCCGCCGCGCTGAGGCTTGTGCGGAGCGCAGCCGCTGGGGCGCGTACTGGGCCAGAGACATGGCGGCGCCGATGCAATCGTACCGCCGCTTCAACGGAAACTCATAGTCCCACGCATGCGCTCACTTCGGTTTCGGCGCACCGCTTTGATGAAAACGGTCGTCGGCTACCCGCCGACGCGTTGCCACCTTATCCAGCCAGCCACATCTACTGACCCTGAAGCAGTCGAACTGCCGAGCATATGGTTTGATGTCGAGCAGTGGCGTCCCATCGAGGATGTCCACGTCAGCGACGCGAAGCATGTTGCCTTCCACCCGCAAGAGGCGGACGGCGGACATCCCGATGGGATTCGGCCTGCAAGGCGCGCGGGTGGCGAACAGTCCGCGCTCAACCTCGTCCAGGTACGGGACCACTCGCAAGCGCGTCTCTGAGATGCGGTGGAACCAGTACAGCAGCCATACCCGTTCGAATCCCTCGAGGTCCTTCAATGCGTCCTTGAACTGCTCGCACACCTCCACGGTGCCTTGAGCGCCTCTGGCCATCCGGGGCTGGATGGGAGTGCCGCTAGGGTCCTTGAAGGGAGTACGAATAACCCCGATCGGCCTCAGGGAGATGCCGACCGGGCGGCGGTTACGGTTGGGGCTGGTCATCGCTGGTCTGAGTGGCGGTGGCGCGAGCGCTTTGCGTGCGGGCGCCTTTCCGCAGTTGCCCACACAATCCGCCGGGCTGGCCATGCCGGCCGTGGCGAGGCCCCCGCCCCCGGCCGCGCTCTGCCGCGGTTCTGTGGAAATCTTGCTGGCGGCACGCAGGACACTCCGCGGGTCGCCCCGTCCCGTACGGGCACTGCCAAGTGTGGTGGCAGTGAGAGCACACGAAGGTTCGCGTCGCGTTCATTTGGTATTCACCTCCCACAATCCTAAGCGCCTTCCCCTCAACCAGAGCCCCGGCCACCTTTCTGTGCGCAGACTCGATGATCCTTCCAAAAGTCTGGCGCGAGACGTTCATCCGCTCAGCGGCCTGCTCCTGATAGAGGCCCTCCAGATCAGCGAGCCGCAGAGCCTCGCACTCGTCCACTTTCAAGACCACCTCCTCGAGCGCCCACAAGGGAAGCCCTCGCGGCTTGAAGTAATCGGCTGCCGGCAAACAGCCAACGCATCGGCAGTTGAGGGGCCTGGCCATGAATATTGTCGCCTTCAGATAGCATTATGAGCATATGCTCGAAATGCGTCAAGCCCCACTCGCTGCCCACCTTGCCCGTAGGCGGGTTCTGCTGCGCTGCCCGGGGGAAGGCGGGAGCTGCGATGATCAGCGCCACTCCCATTCGATGAAGCCGGGCTTGACATCCACCATGGCGTTGACGATCAGCTCGACCAGGCCGCCGTACAGGATGCGGTGGTTCTCCCACAGGTCGTAGTAGGCCAGCAGGTCGCGGAACTGGCCCTTGCAGTTGCTGCACGGGGCGCAGAGGTACTTCGGGGTGGAGGGATCGAGGCAGTCGGCGAAGGCGTTGAGGATCTGCTCCAGCTTCTTGCGGCCGGAGACGTGGAAGCGCCAGTCCGGGAAGTTGTTGCCGCTCATGATGGCGAAGCCGCTGCCGCCGCCGCAGCAGTAGTTGTCCACGCCGTGCGGTTCCATCTCGCGGAACTGCGGGCAGATCTTGCGGACGATCTCGCGCTGGGGCTCGACCACGCCCATCAGCCGCACCAGGTTGCAGGGGTCGTGCAGGGTGACGGGGAAGTCGTTGCGGCTGGGGTCGAGCTTGATGCGGCCGCTCATGACGATGTCGCGCAGCAGCGTCATGGAGCTCTCGCGCGGGATGTTCAGGTCGCCGGTGAGGATGCGGTCGGCGATGACCGAGAGGGCCTTGTGCGCGTGCCCGCACTCGCCCAGCACGATCTTCTTCACCCTGAGCTTCCTGGCCGCCTCGGCGTGCTTCAGAGCCACGCGCGCGAACTGGACGTCGTCGTACCAGAGGCCGTAGTTGATCGAGTCGTAGCCGGCCAGCTCCGACGACAGGGTCCACTTGATGCCGGCCGCGTTGAGGATCACGGCGAAGGCGCCGGGGTTCTCCGGCCAGGCCAGGATCTCGCCGGCGTTGTGGATCAGCAGGACGTCGGCGCCCTCGACGTCCCAGGGGGTTTGCACCTTGATGCCCGTCTTCTCGCTCGATGTCCTCGTCGATGAACTCGACGTTGTCCTTGACCACCACCGGGTTCATGCCGGTTGAGGAGCCCACCTTGAGCTGGAGCATGGAGCCGTTGCTCGTGCAGCTCCTTGGCGGCGATGCCCATCTCCTGGCTGAAGAGCTTTCGGAGCTCGTGGGCCACCAGGCCGTTGTCGGCGCCGATGGGGCAGGTCTGGGCGCAGCGGCGGCAGAGGTTGCAGCGGTAGGACAGCTCGATCAGGCGCGCCACCAGCGGCCAGTTCAGCTCGATGTCGCCGTGCTGCCAGGCCGAAAGCAGCGCCGCCGTGCTTGACGTACTTGAAGTACAGGCGGCGCAGGATCTCCGAGCGGAAGGTGGGCCGGTACAGCTCGTTGCGCCCGCTGGCCTCGAAGATGTGGCAGGCTCCGAGCAGGTCTGGCAACGTGGCGCAGTGCTCCATGGTCAGCAGCAGCGGCTGCAGGAAGGTCCAGTTGTTCTCCTGCGTGAAGAGCTTGTCCAGGCCGGCCAGGAACTTCCTGACCAGCTCCTCTTCTTCCTGCTTGGTTTTCGGCTGCGGGATGTTGACCGCGCAGGTATCGTCCAGCGGGCACTCGTACTTCTCGCTGGCCTGCGCCGACAGCGGCGCCCAGTTGTGGTCCTTGGACGGGATCGTCCAGGGGCGGGGGCAGCGGCATCAGATCTTCGTTCTCCAGGTGGACGAGCGGGTTGCGGTCCGTGCCGCGACATCGTCCGAGAGCGTGAGGCGCTTCTTCATTTCTTGGCCCCCTGCGCCGGGTTGGCGGTGGCGATGTCGGCCCAGGTCTTGGCGCCGTCGGCGCCCATGTGTGGCGCCGACCAGGTCGGCCGGTAGGTCAGATACTCGGCAATCCTCTTCTGGCCAGCTCGCCGCCGCGGACGGCTCGGCGTGTCGTCCCAGCGCACCGAATGGTAGGTGAAGTACTTGGCGATGAAGTGCGACATGTGGGTGAACGGGATGTAGGCGGCCAGCAGGGCCGCACAGGATCAAGCCCGCGGCCAGCAGCCGGCGGAACTCGCACGGCCGGGCTGAAGGTCAGCGGGCCCGTGGTGAAGGCCAGCACCCCGGGCGATTGCCGGCCGGCCAGCAGATAACCGCCAAGCAGCAGAATCCAGGTGACGAGAAAGAAGAGCAGGTTGAAGATGTCGCCGGCGGTGGTGCAGTTGGCGGTGATGCTCTGTTGTTTTGCACCTAATCAAGTCGAGACTACTACTCGGTAAATATTTTGTTTACAATTCAATGACCTAGTGAACGATAATGGTTCCGTCTTCTTAAGGAGCTAGTTGAACGAGTACAGAACAACAAATGAAAGACCAGGAGGCCTGCGGAACGTATTTAGGGCATTGCGCTCCAGGAACTACCGGCTTTTTTTCGTAGGGCAGGGTATATCACTAATAGGAACATGGATGCAGACGATCGCCATGAGCTGGCTGGTGTATCGGCTTACTGGTTCTGCATTTCTTCTAGGTGTTGTAGGCTTTTCCAGCCAATTCCCCGTATTTATTTTTGCTGCTTTGGCCGGTGTGTTTGTCGATAGGCATAACCG
>CAVRZY010000205.1:0-4876 GCA_963725415.1 uncultured Acidobacteriota bacterium
GTACCCCACTGTCCCACCTCCGATTTGACTTTCGGGGGCCAAATATTTTAACTTACAGTTTCGATTCGGTCCCGCCGTGGCCGCCCGGCTGCGTTGCGGCCCGGCGGAGCATATGGAAGAAAACGGCAGCCGCGAAACCACTAAAGTGGACACATTCCTGGATTCGCTGTTGGAGAGCGCGGACCAGGCCGAGCACTTGGCGGTGGAGGTGGCCAAGGAAAACGGATTCCCGGAAGACGAGCTTCACCGCTTCGGCATGGCGGTACGGGAATCGGTGGTGAACGCGGTGGTGCACGGGAACCGTTACAACGCCTATAAGAAAGTCCACCTGGTGATTTCGAATAGCCCGGACCAAGTAACGGTTACCGTGACCGATGAAGGGCAGGGCTTCGATGTGAGTTCCCTGCCCAATCCCCTGGCGGAAGAGCACCTGCTGGAGCAGTCGGGCCGGGGGATCTTCCTGATTCGAGCTTTCGTGGACGAGTTTCATATCCGCCGCTTGGCCCCTTTTGGCACGGAAGTCAAGCTGGTGAAGCACCGAGAGACAGTCGGCTAAACTGCATACATGCGAGGAGGATAGATTCGTGAGCGCAAAACTGAGTCCCCGCCAGGTCGGCGGCGTAATGGTAGTGGATGTTTCCGGCCGGATCACGCTGGGAGAGGGCTCCAGCAATCTTCGGGAAGGGGTCCGCGATATGCTGGGCAAGGGTCAGAAGAAGATCCTGCTGAACCTGGGGGAGGTTTCCTACATCGACAGTTCAGGCATTGGCGAGCTGGTTTCGGCCTTCACCTCGGTGGCCAACCAAGCCGGCCAACTGAAGCTGCTGCATCTGACCAAGCGGGTCAGGGACCTGCTACAGATCACCAAGCTGTACACGGTGTTCGAAGTCTTCGACGACGAGTCCAAGGCGATCGGCAGCTTCGCCTGAAGGAGTAACGAACTGGGGTGAGTTGCTGGTGGACGGCATGGGATTCGAACCCACGACCCCGGCGTTGCGAACGCCGTGCTCTCCCAACTGAGCTAGCCGCCCACGCGTCGCAACTGTTGTATTCACTATAGCATGATGGGGCTGGCGGGCGTGTCGGGGATCAGCGGCCAGAAGATCCGAAACCGCCCTGGCCGCGGCGTGAGGGGTTCAGGTCGGCCTCTTCCCACTCGATGGCTTGGTAGCGGGCGATGACGAGCTGCGCGATGCGGTCGCCCCGCTGGAGGTGGTAGGGTTCCCTTCCCAGATTGAGCAGGATCACCCGGATCTCGCCGCGGTAGCCGGGATCGATAGTGGCGGGAGCGTTAGGCAGGGTGATGGCGTGGCTGAGCGCCAGCCCGCTGCGCGGGCGCACCTGAGCTTCGAATCCGGGGGGCAACTCGATGGCCAGGCCAGTGGGGACCGCTCGGGGCACTCCTGGTTCCAAGGTTGCGTTCTCGACTGCGCGCAGGTCCATGCCGGCATCCTCGCTCGATCCGTGGGCGTATTCCGGCAGGAACGCGTCAGCACGCAGGCGCTTGATCTTGATCCGCATTGAAGAAAGCCGTCAGCGGTCAGCCATCAGCCTGGAGCAGTTCCGAGTAGCTGAAGGCTGATGGCTGAGGGCTATTTCGCTATGATAGCCATTTCATGAGCCAAGACAAAGCGAAGCGCGTATTCACGCTGGGGCCCATGCCTCCGGAGCAGTGCGCCTACGCCCTGGCCCACTACAGCCGGTCGCCGGACAGGATCCACCAGTCGATCGAGTGGGTGCGGGGCCACGACTCGCAGAAGTTCTTCGAGCATTACTACTTTCAGTACGGGCACCAGTCGATCGCCGACCTGGGGCACCTGGTGCTGTGCTTCGAAGGGATTTCCGACCTGGCCGCCACGGAGATCGAAGACGAGCCTTTGTGGGACGGACAGGCGAAGTCCTCGCGCTACCAGGATTTCTCGCGCTGCGGGTTTGTGACGCCGGAGGAATTCGGGCCGCAGGAGGCAGCGCTGTATCGCACCGCTGGGGAGAAGCTGCTCCGGAGTTACCAAGAGACGCATGCGGCGATGGTGGAGTTCCTCCAGGGCCGGCTGCGGCGCCCGGAAGACATGAAGCCTGGCGCCTACCAGCGCGCCATCGCGGCGCGGGCCTTCGACGTGGCCCGGTATCTTCTTTTCTTTGGGGTCCCCACGAACGTGGGCCAGGTGACCAGCATCCGAACGCTGGAGAAACAGATCCGGCGCTTGAAGGCCTCCGAGTACGCGGAGTTGCGCAGCCTGGGGGACGAGATTGCACAGGCTTGCGCGGCGGAGCCGGACTGCGCTTGGGAGATGGTTGGGGCCGGTCCTTCGGCTGCCGTGGCCCCGACGCTGGCGCAGCACGTGGAGGCCGATTCCTATCTAGCGGAGACGCGGCAAGAGCTGGCGCAGTGGGCGCAACAGAATCTGCCTCCGCCCGCGGGGCTGAGAGTGGACCGCGTCGATTTGCTGCGGCCTGGGGAGGTGGCCGCGGACATCGCGGCGACGCTGCTCTACCCGGTGACCGATCGACCCTTCCGCGAACTCTACCAGATGGCCCGCGATTGGGGAGCCGCAATGCGCAAGGAGGTCCTGGATCTGGCGCTGCGGCGGCGCACCGAGCGCGATGAGCTGTTACGCGGGTTCCGCGGGGGCCTGTACGTCTACGACATCGTCATGGACATCGGCGCCTATCGGGACCTCCGCCGGCACCGCCGCTGCCAGCAGTTCCGCCAGCGCTTTTCGGCCAGGCTGGGCTTTGACACCCCCGAGCTGATCGAGGCGGCGGGCCTGAGCACGGTTTATGAGGCTGCCATGCAGCAGGCACTGGAGACCTTTGAGGCGCTTCCCGAACCCGGGTCGCACTACCTGCTTCCCTTCGGCACGCGGTCGCGCTTCCTGTTCAAGATGGACTTTGCCGAGGCGGACTACATCGTGTGGCTGCGAAGCTGGGTGAAGGGTCATCCCAGCTACCGCGAAATCGCCTGGGAGATGAAGGTGAAGATGGAGGAGCTGGAACCGGAGCTGGGCCGGTTGATTCAGGGCACCCCGCCGTGGGTGGAGGACCCGCTGAGGAGGTAGCCGGCAGCCGCTAGGCGCCGGCTCGGGGCAAAACGGGTACAGGCAACCAATTGCCCACTGCGCAATTGGACCCTGTCCCCGTTTTGCGCGGTCTACACACCACTCACTCGGCGCGCAGTGAGGCCACCGGATCGGTGCGGGCGGCGCGCCGTGCCGGCGAGATGCAGGCCTGAAGTCCGGCCAGCAGCAACACCACCGAGACAATGGCGAACGACCAGGGGTCGAATGGCGACACGTTCCAGATCTGCTGTTTGAGCAGCCGTGTGCCGGCCAAGCTGCCGGCCAGGCCCACGCCGATCCCCAGGCCCAGCAGCGTGAGGCCTTTGCGGAGCACGATTCTCATGATCGCGCCGTAGCCGGCGCCCAGCGCAATGCGCACAGCGAACTCCTGCCTTTGCTGGGTCACGGAGTGCGACATGACGCCATAGACTCCCACCACCGCCAGCGCCAAGCCGATGCCGGCGAAGACCGAGAACAGCACCAGGTTGAAGCGCGGCTCGGAAAACACCCATTCGTCCAGAATCCTTTCGATGGTGCGGACGTTCGTAACCGGCTGGTTGGGGTCCACTCGATAGATCTGGCGGCGCAGGTCGCTGGTCACCGCCGCGGGATCAACGCGGGTCAGCGCCACCAGCCAGTTGGCCATGCCGGTGATGGTGTAGGGGAAGTAAAGTTCCGGAGACACCTCGTTGGTGAGATTGCGGTTCAGCGTGTCCCGGACCACCCCGATGATTTCGAACGAGTCGTTGGGGGCATTGAAAGGGCTTTCGCGGAGCCGCGGAAGCCGAACCGTTTGGCCGATCGGATCGCGGCCCGCGAAATAGCGTGCGGCCAATGACTGGTTGATGAGGGCCAGCCGCTGGCCGTTGGCCACCTCGCCTTTGGTGAACAGCCGGCCTCGCAGCAGCGGGATTCCCAGGGCGCGAGTGTAGTCCTCGTTCACCTGGTGGATCACGACGGGACGCTGGTCCTGCTGGGCGCTGACGGCGACCTGCACGGGAGCGCTCCAGTTACCGAACGGGTGCATGCCGGTGTTCAGCCCGGCGGCCACGACCCCCGGCGCCGTGCCAACCCGCTCGAGCACTTCGCGGAAGAAAGCGACGCGCCGGGCAGCATCGGGGTAGCGCTGCTCATCCAGCGGGATCCGCATGGTGAGCAGCCGATCCGGGCGAATGCCCAGATTCACGTCCTCCATAGCCAGCAGCGTTCGGATCATGAGGCTGGAGGCGACCAGCAGCATCAGCGACAGCGCGACCTCGGCGACGACAAGACCGCCGCGCAGCCAGCGCTGCCCCACCCCGCCGGTGACCCCGCGGCCGGTGCTCTTCAGCGCGTTCACCAGGTCGGAGGTGCAGGTGTGCAAGGCGGGGGCCATGCCGAAGATCAGCGCAGTCAGCACGCAGACACCCAGCGTGAACAACAGGACCGGGGCATTGATAGCGATCACGGCTTCATCGGGAATGGTGTCGGGCGGAACAATGGCGATAATTGCCTGGAGGCCGGCGTAGGCCAGGCCGACACCCACCAGCCCACTGGCCAGCGCCAGCACCAGGCTCTCGGTGAGCAGTTGCCGGAGAAGGCGCAGGCGCCCGGCGCCCAGCGCCGCCCGCACCCCCATCTCCTTCTGGCGCGCCGCCGCGTTGGCCAGCAGCAGATTCGAGACGTTTGCGCAGGCGATCAACAGCAGCAGCCCGACCGCGCCGAAGAGGATCCACACCTGCTGCCGGATCGCGCTGGGAAAGGTCTCCTTGAAGGAGAGCAGGCCCACACGCCACTTCTCGGGAAACTGGGCAGGCTCTCTTCTCCTCAGCTCCTCG
>CAVRZY010000206.1:0-67625 GCA_963725415.1 uncultured Acidobacteriota bacterium
TGAACTAAATCCGCCTGCCGTGGATAGATAAGAACCTCCCGCCGTATCGGGCCCGTAGCCGATTCGCTTTCCTCCGTTGTCGGCCTCAAAATCTCCTCCAGGGAGGGCCGCTACCCCTCCCCGGAAAGGAGATACGTCAATGACACCGTTGCGTCAACGGATGATTCAGGATATCTGCGATTCAGACACTGATACGTCAATCCGCAAAAACCTTGCCCTCCCCCAGTTTCACACCCGGTGCCTTCCCGGTTCGCGTAATTCGGGGACTGGCGCGAATTTCGCCGCCCTTGCGAAATTCGTGGCCTGTACCCGAATTACCGTCCCCGCATTGGTCCGGTCAAAGAAACTGGGGGAGGGCAAGGGTTTTTGCTGCGTTCCATGCCCACTGTCTGAATCGCAGTCAGGATATGCCATTGCGGGGGTTCTCGGCAAGAACCCAGGAGTGCTATGTGGCCGCCGTCCGCCAACTGGCCCAACATTATCACGCCCGCCCGGACCAACTCCGCGAGGAGGATCTGCGCCAGTACTTTCTCTACCTGGCGGTAATGCCTCAGTCTCGGGGGCAATAGCCAGTGCAGCCGGGTAGGATAGGCTTCCAGCCTGTCCGCACGCCTTTCGAATACCGCCCAAGACAAGCTGAAGCTTGTCCCACGGCCCCCGAGACTGAGGCATTACACCTGGCGAACCAGAAGAAGTTGCCGGTACTCTTGAACTGCGATTCAGACACTGATACGGCAATGCGCAAAAACCCGCTCTGCGCCAGAATTCGTGGGGAGCCGCATTCTAGGCCGCTTTCCTGAGAACCACGAGTTCGGTGTTGGTCACCGCCATGCGCTGGGCCTTCAGGAGCAGGTAGCGAAGGTTCTGGTAGCCGCGACCGCGTCGTAAGAGGCTCTTGATGTTGCCGTTCACGGCCTCCACCACGCCCAGCGGCACCTTCGTCCGGCAGTAGTTCAGGATGCCATCCAGATGATCGAGCAGCATCAGGGCCAGCTTCCGCAGCGGCTCCAGCCGCTGCCAGCGAAGCTGATCGATCCAGTTCTGCAGGTAGCGCAGCATGGCCCCTTCGTAGTGGTAGCTCCACAGTCGGTCGAGGCTTTCCTTCAACAGGTAGGCTTTCATCACCCGCCGGTTGAGGGCGAACAGCTTATTCAACTGCCGCTTCTTGCCAGTGTCCAGATGCACCCACCGGCTGAGCAGCAGCCAGCGTTTCCCCTTCACCAGCCCTCTCATCCGCCCGCCTTTGCGGAAGAACTCTGCCCGCCGCACCTCGTCCACCGCGTCGTTGGCGTGCTGCATGATGTGGAACTTGTCGTAGACGATCCGGCAGTTGGGCGCCCACTGCGCCAGGCTCAGCCGGTACGGCTCCCACATGTCCACGCAGGCGGCTTCGATCCTCCGCCGTTGCCGTGCGCTCAACTCGCTCCGGAAGAACTCGTCCAGCGTCTCCTTCTTCCGCTCCCGCCCGAACCATAGCGGCTCACTCGTCTCCAGATTGCATACCACCGTCAGGAACCGCTGCTGCTTGCCCAAATGAATCTCGTCCACGCCCATCTGACGCAACGCCGGCTTGCGGCGCCCCCCATCCCAGCGCTCCAGATACCGCAGATCGATCCTCCGCACCGTGCTCGCCGACAGGAAAAACTGCCGGGCCACCTGCCGCGCCGCGGCACTCTCACAGGCCAGCCCCACAGCGTCCTCCAACCGCTTGGAAAACGGCGCCTTCGTCGGCAACTGCAGCACCTTCTCCCGCTTGACGCCACATTGCGGGCACTTCACCCGGTAGATCTCAATGAACACGGTCGTCTGGAACTCCCCCCACGGCAGGTCGCGCACCGCCCGCTCGCTGACCTCGGCCACCTCGGTGAACTTCCGCCCACAGCCGGAACACTCGATCTTCCGGTTGCCGCGCTTGCGCCGAATCCACAGCTTCAGCGTCTTGGCCTTTTCATCAATCTCATGCCGGTAGACCCGGTACCCGGGCCAACTCAGAATCCTGGTGAACTCGCTGTCCGTACGCAACTTCAGAGTCTAGCCGAAACCCGCCTGACCTCGGAAAACCCGCAAACTCGGACCACCCCACGAATTCTGGCGCAGAGCCCAAAAACCCTTGCCCTCTCCCAGATTCACACCCGCTGCCTTCCCGGTTCGCGTAATTCGGGGACTGGCGCGAATTTCGCCGCCTTTGCGAAATTCGTGGCCTGTACCCGAATTACCGTCCCCGCATTGGTCCGGTCAAAGAAACTGGGTGAGGGCAAGGGTTTTCGCTGCGTTCCATGCCCACTGTCTGAATCGCAGTCAGGATATGCAATTGCCGGGCCTCGCCAAGATCCAGCGGCCCACCTCCAGATCCCCGATATCGACACTGATCGGCTGCTGCTGCACATCCATAGCAAGGGTAAAAAAGACCGCTACGTGCCGCTGCCCGATCCCACCCTCCAGATGCTCCGCGCTTTCTGGCGCACGCATCGCTCCCCGGTGTGGTTGTTCCCCGCGCCTACCCGTCACAGTCTCGCGCACAGCCTCGCCCACCACGGCCGCCCGGTCACCCGCACCAGTCTCCAGAGCGCCTTCCATCGTTCCCCCAGAGGTCTCGATGCTGCAAGTGGCGGACATCTTACGCCGTAATGCCTCAGTCTCGGGGGCAACAGCCTGTGCACCCGGGTGGGATAGGCTTTCAGCCTGTCCGGAACCCTTTCGAATACCGCCCGAGACAAGCTGAAGCTTATCCCACGGCCCCCGAGACTGAGGCATTACCTTACGCCTCCACGGCCCCGTGTATCGCGCCAAGCTGGCCAGGTGACCTTCCGCTATCGCGACAACCACACCCAGCGCTCGCGCCGCGCGACCCTGCCGGCCCTGGAATTCATCGGTCGCTTCCTCCAGCACGTGCTCCCACCCGGTTGCACCAAGCTACGTTACTACGGCCTCTGGAGCAACTCCTGTCGCCGGCAACTCGAGCAGGCCCGCGCGCTGCTCGACGCCCCGCCGCGCGCCGCTTCTGACTCGCTCGCCTCGCCGGCGGAGCCCGCCGTCTCGGCTCCCACGCCGGCACGCTGCCCGCATTGTCGCCGCGGGCAGTTGATCGTCATCCAAGTACTGCGCGCGGAAAGGAAGCTTCCTCCATGAGGGCGCCGTGGCTGCCTGCTCATTCCCGCCCGGCTCGGTTCGGCGCGCTGTGCTGCCCGCGCGCGTGCGCGGCAGTGTCTTCCTCCGCGGTTCCCAGGCACGCCAGCCGGGCCATCTCCACCCTTCTTCAGCCGCCCGGGGCCCACCGCCGCCTCTGTAGCAGGCCGGGCCACCTGCCAGACGGGGCAAAAATCCACCCCGCTGCATAGCCCAGAAGCACCAAACCCGCGTTGAAAACCCAAATCCTCGGACGGGGGATTTAGTTCAACCTGGATTCTGTCGCGGCTTACGCGCGACAGGAATCCTTAATTTGTTAGACTACTCGCACTCTATTTCACCTTTTCAAGATGCGCTATTAATCTGTCGACGAAGCCCAATGAGTCCGCAACGTACCCGCGCGATATTTTGTGAACCCGCGTCTGTCCCCCCCTTTGATGCCGCACCAGGTCGCCCTCGTGAACGATGAGGTGCCTCCGCTGCACGATGGCGTTCAGTTGCTCTTTGATTGGGCCAATGTGCCCGGTTGCGTATGCTGTTTGCAGCATGCCAGTAAGACCTCGAACACCGATCAGCTCAAATGCCTCCTCGATCTCGCGCCAACTCTGAAAAGTGCGCCGATGAAGGCTCTCCTGAAGTGCGATTCGTAGCTGGTTCGCGGGACGCACATGCTTACGGTCCTTGGAGGCCTTGCGTATGGCCTCCGTCATCCTGAGTGCCAAAGTCGCTGGAATCGACAGTGTTTCCTGAGAAGGCCGCAGGTCTGCTTTTCGCAGCGATGTGATGACCCGCTTCACCACTCGCTCATGGACATACCGATCCAAAGCACTGACGCCCAGGGTCAACGCAGAGCGCAGGAGGTCATCCAGTGAGGCGGATGAGAAATCGGCGGCGGCAAGGTTGGCACCATTCCGTAAGACCACAAGCGCATCCTTCGAATCGACGCGATCTATCCGGGAGCTTTGAGACCAGCGCATGAACCGACAAAATGAAGACTTCCAATCGTTGCGCATTCCACGCTGCCTCATGTTGACGAGACCGTCGTGCAGACGGAGGAGTCGCCGGGCGCGCTCTGCGATCTCATCGTAACCCTGTTTCGCGGTCATTCTGTCGGCCCTTGCCTACCAAACATCGGGCGGTCTAACGACTGGGGCATGAGCCGCCGCGTCTTCTGCGGCGGCCCGGTGCATGCCCTGGTTAGGCCGGACTTCCGAAAACTTCCCATCTGTCTTTGTACCGAACAATCGACGCTCGGTCGACCGAAAACCAAGTAGAGTGTGGCCTCGGGTGCTCGCAGGTGAGCTTGGCCACTGCGACACTGGGGACGACAAAGAACTCGTGCTCCTCTTTGCCACCCCTCTGCTTCAGGTTGAGCAAGACGTATATGTGACTTCGCGCCTTGAGATTGAGGGCATGTTTGCCGACGAGCCAGAATCCAAAGCTCGTTGCGTTAGTCTTCACCTGAACTGAGAATGCCCGTGAGCAAGAATGGTTCGTGACCAGGAGATCGGCACCCACCGCACTCCGAGACGTCGGCGAGACGATGAACCCCAGGCGCGAGAGTTCCGCACCCACGAGGTAGACGCCACGCATCCCCGTCATTTGGCCTTTCGATGGCATACCTGTTCTTTCGGCCTAACAAGTTAAGGATTCCTGTCGCGCGTAAGCCGCGACAGGAATCCTTAACTTGTTAGGCGGTATCACTCCCCTGAAAAGCGCCTCCACGATTTCTCCCACCGCGTTCCGGCCAGAGCCTTGCCCATGTTGTCGAAACCTCGGATCATGATGTAAAGGCCCGCGAGCACCTGAAAAACATCGCTCGCCTTCGCCTCAGCATAGACGAAACGAGGCCAGAACACACGCGCGGCGGCACTGAAGCCTACGAACACTTCTGCAGACCCATACATTAGGCGGTATCGCCCTCGACACCAATACAGCAGACAGGCGATCGCCAACAATAGGAGCAGCGTTCCCCACACGTTGATCGTCGAAACGATTAGTGAAAACTTGGATGCGATGACGTTGCCCAGCAAACCGGCCGCTAGGCCACCGATGAGGCCCCGTAATAGAGCACCCCTCTGCGCGGCACGGACCTTTTGGGCCTGCTTAAGCAGTATCTCGTCGGCGGCAGGCGCGCTACCCAACCGCGCGTCCAATCCAGCAGCGTCGAGGACCGGTATGCCAAGTTCTGATGCAGCGCGAACTAGGTGTCTGTCTTCCGTTGCGAGGGTAAGGTCTTCGCCGGCCTCGCGCGCTTGGGCCATCAACAGCGCTATCGAAACGTCCGCGGAAAGTCCCTGGCCCCCCTGAAGGGCCGACGCCCCTTTCTCCTCCGGTACTTGGACGTCACCCAGACGAATCGCGTCCCGAATTAGCGAAAGGAGGTTCGACCTCTCGGGTCGTCGCCCGCCCACGGCTTGCAGCTCGCGCAGCACCGCACCCGGCACGACAAAGACCAGTCCTGGTCTCACCTTTGCCAGAACCTCTGGGCGCTGAAGCAGGACGCTTGTATCAAGCAAGTACTTCGACATGCGTGTTCACCTGTGACGAAAGCACCCTCCCAACAGGACCCCCCTAACGACCGGGCGCTCAGGCGCGGCCCGCATTTGGCCGTCGCCTGCAGCGCTTCGTCAGGCGGGACCTTCCGCCAGAGCGATTCTCACCGTGCCATTTAAGGATCGCCATTTCTCAATTAACCGGTCTCTGCTGGCTCTCGCGACAGGCAGAATTGCGTCTTCATATTTCCTCGGCATGAAGCCCGCTAGCCGCTCGAAACTGTCTAGGTCTAGGGCGTACGACGCTTCAAACTCCCTCTTGTACTCGACATGAAAGTGGGGGCGGCGGTGGGCCGTCTCCTTGTACATCCGAAGCTCCGTGTGGCCTTTTCGCAGGATCAGTAGTTTCAAGTACTCGTCATCTGGATGCGATTTCTGACAGGCCAAGTCCACATCAGCCAAACGTCGCTGAAGCTCAGCCACGACAGGCACGAGGGGATCGCTCTCCGGCAGGTCGGTCATGCCTGTTGGCTCAGCGCTCTGCTCGATCAGTGCAGCCAACCCGTCGGCAAGAGAGAACGCGGGACCCTGGTATACGTCAACTTGGCGACGCGCGGCTTCAAGAATAAGGGGCCAGTTAGCCCATCGGGCACGTAGTTTCACTCGCGGGGGCAGGCGGTACCTCTGTGGCTGGTGTGCTTCGAGGGCAAGGAACGTTTCTATCAGGCTTTGGAACTGCTGTTGGGCAGATTCTTGACACAAGCACGCCCAACTCATTGCTTGAGCAAGGAGTTCGTGACTGACGCTGTCAAGCGCAAAGAAAGCCTCATCGCGTCTCGTTCTGAAAGAGTCCCAGTCAGTCGTGCCTCCCGGGCCGAAGGTCTGCAGTTGGTCGTCAACACACGCAGCATCGACGCCCGTGTGAACAATGGCGTGCGCGTACTCGTGAAGGCGTACCACAGTGAGAAGGTCCGACACTTCGCATCGAAACCTCGGTGCATCAGCCCGGATGCGGTTTATGAAGATTTCGACCAAAAGGTGGTCCGCATCGTACCGCCCATAAAGAACATCGATTGGTGCGAGGCCTTCCTCCTCGGCTGCGGGAGAATAGGCCGGCATCTTCTCGGAGAAACTCTCTGTGGGGCCGGCATACAGCATGAGACTTCCGAGTGACCGCTCCGCGATGAGGCGTGCGTCGTCCATCCTAACGCCTGCCCTGGGTCCGCGCCGAAGCCTGTCTGCTACCCAGACGGCTACTGCCCACTTTTCCGAATCGCTCACCATAGTGATGCCGCCTAACGACTCAGGCGCTCAGGCCCGGCCCGCTGTCGGCCGTCGCCTGCTGCGCCTCGTTAGCCCTCAGCCAGCGGAGCGCCGCCGGCCAATCTTCGGAGCGCGGTCGCGAATGATGTGACCGAGCGCCCGAAGAGCTTTGTTTACCGACTTCGGATCGGGAAATACTTCAGCAACGTCGGGGTCAAGGACTACCATCATCGTCTCCTTTGCAAACCGACTCGCGTATTTCCCGCGAACGCCAGCGGAAAAGTCGTACTCCGGCAGCATCTCCTCGGATTCGTGCCTAGAGCGTACCTTCCTCATACTCTCTCCGTTCACGTCGGGTGGCCAGTCTCGCGCTGATGATTCGAATCGTCTCCCCGACTTCCGAATGTACCACAACCAGCGTTCGATCACGAGCCGACCGTCCAATAGTCACGAATCGACTTTGCTCGCCTGAATGGAGTGGGTCCCTGATGGTAACGGAGAGGACATCTCGAAACACCGACGCCCCCTCTTCAAAGGTGACGCCGTGCTTCCGCAGATTCGAGCGAGCCTTCTCCGGATTCCAGCGAAGAACCGGTCCCATGTCCCTTGATTGTCCCCTCCCATTTGAGGGCTAACTCAGAGGATTTTCAGCCTGCCGGTTGAGGCGCTCAGAACCACAGGAGCGGCAGGAAGCCTCCGCCCCGCAACCGGTGGGCTAAAGATCAGTTGGACGAAACCGCTGCCCTGCGCCAACCTATGGGGATTCTATCGCGCCGTGGAGTTCCCCGCAAGGCAGCGGGGGACGCCAAGCGTGACCGTGTGGAGGCCCGGCCGCCATCCCAGGGCTGCGGGTCCGGTGGTGAGGGGTCAGCGGACAGGATCAGAGGGCTGGCGGGACGGTGTATGAGACACTGCGCTACTAACCTGCGGAATCTTTGCGCGCCGCGAAGATCCCTGCGGGCTCAAGCCCGCAGCGGCACGCTGAAGCGCACTCCACGCGTGGCGCACACTTCAGTGTGCACCGGCGAGCTTCAGCTCGCCGTCTTGGTTGCGGCTATGCCGCGCGGTGTCTAACAGCCACGATCCGATTGCCCACCAGAAACGCCCACCAGGGAAATACGTACCGAGCAGTCGCCTTCCCCGAAAACAGGCTCCCGAACCCGATTCCCCAACACCCGTCGCCCACCGCGCAGTCTACCCAACTTTCCCGCCCCGCTCCAGTCCTCCTCCCCTACACCCGCCCCGCCAAACTCAGCCACCCCGCCCCCAGTGACACCTCTCCCACCGCCCCAATCTCCTTCCCCCTCAGCAACTTCCCCATTCCAAGCCCCACCTCCCCGCCCCACCCCGTGCAATCCTGAAACTGGAATGAGATCTTCGCACCTCCATCCCGAAAAACCCCCCAAACGCCCCTCCCCCAACTCGGAACTCCGCAATCTGCTCGACGAATACGCCGCCTCCACCGTCGCCGTCCCTTCCACCTCCGGCCATCTCTTCGTCAGCCTCCCCAGCGGCGACCGCAGCCACTCCTGCATCCCCATCCACGACCCCTTCCTATTCGACTGGCTCCGCTTCAACTACCTCCGCGATTTCCAGCAGTTTCCCTGCGATGCCAACCTCTACACCGTCCGCAACGCCCTCGCCACCCGCGCCCGTTTCTACAGCGCCGCTCCCCCCTGGACCATCGGCCACCGTCTCACCACCCTCGGCTTCGAGCCTGAGTCCCACTCCATCGCCCTCGACCTCGCCGACGGCTCCGCTGAAGCCGTCGAAATCTCCACCCAGGGCTGGACAATCACCGCACAGTCCGACGCCCACTTCCGCCCCACCCGCAGCGCCCGCCCTCTTCCGCGACCCGTCCCCGCCACGCCCGCCGACCTCGACCCCCTCCGCCAGCTCATCCCCTTCGCCTCTCCCGCCGACTGGCCCCGCACCCTGGTCTGGCTACTCGCCGCGCTCCGCCCCGGCGGCCCTTACCCCATCCTCGTCCTGCGCGGTCCCTCCGGCGCCGGCAAGTCCACCACCGCACGCCTCCTGCGCGCCCTCATCGATCCCTCCACCACCCCCCTCTACTCGCTCCCCTACACCGAGCGCGAGCTGCACAAACTCGCCTGGCAGGACCACCTGCTGGCCTTCGATCACGTGGCCGCGATTCCCTCCCACCTCTCCGCCGCCCTCTGCCGCCTCGCCACCGGCGTGGGCTGCTTGCTCCACGAACCCGGCAACCGCTACCCCCTCCCCATCTCCCTCCGCCGCCCCATCCTGCTCTCCACCAACGGTCCCCTTCGCCTTCCGCCCGACCTCGCCGCCCGCACCTTGACCGTCATCCTCCAGCCCCCGCAACAACCCCGCCCCGAATCCGACCTCCAGCGCGAGTTCGACACCCTGGCCCCGCGCATCATGGGCGCCCTGTGCAGCGCCCTCGGCACCGCCCTCAGCCGCATCGACGCCACCCACGTCCAAACCGCGCGCCTCCCCGAAGCCGCCGCCGGCCTCCAGGTCGAATTCACCCGCACCACACAGCTCCGCCAGCTCACACTAAAGCGCTATGACGCATGGCCCTCTCCGGATGCGTCATTAAACTCCCACCCCAACCCCCAACTCCCATCAAATCAACCAGATACAGCAATCGACCACCCCCCACCCCATACCCCCTCCCCAAGCGTCATCAACGATGTGGCGCGGCCTTTAGGCTGCCGGGTCGAGACTCGTCTCGACCTCGGGCCCCAAAGGCCCCAGGAACCCCCTCCAGAAGCGGCGGCTCTGCTATCCAGGCTTCCTGGATACTTCGCGGGCCGCTCGGGACAGGCGGGACGAAAAAAAATCGTACTGGAACACTCTCGGCCTCCGCGCCCTGGCGTACAATACCAGATTCCCGCGAACCCGAGACGAAAGTCCCGATTGAGGGATTGACGATTGCCGATTTTCTCATTGACGATTGGCGGAGGCACGCCCGGTGGCCGCAGTGCAATCGTCAATGAATCAATCTTCAGTGAGCCAATCATCAATTGGCCGGCGACACCAACAACAGTCAACACGCCGAATCTTCGCGGGGTGCAGGTGCTGGGCACCAGAATCGAGCCTTAAAGTGATCACACGACGATTTCTGATTCTCGGAACGCTGCTGGTATCGCTGTGCTTCGGGCAGGATTTGGCGGCCCGGCTGGACCAGCAGGTCAGCGCCTATGTGCGGCAGCAGAGGTTCAACGGCTCCGTTCTGGTGGCACGCGGCGGCAAGGTGCTTTTCAGCAAGGGCTATGGCATGGCGAATGCCGAGTGGGACATTCCCAACAGCCCCAAGACCAAGTTCCGGCTGGGGTCGATCACCAAGCAATTCACTTCGATGGCTGTGCTGATGCTGGAGCAGCAGGGCAAGCTGAAGGTGAACGACCCGGTTTCGAAGTACCTGCCGGAGGCCCCGGCGGCCTGGGAGAAGGTGACCATCCATCACCTGTTGACGCACATCTCCGGGATACCCAGCTTCACGGGATTCCCGGACTACGTGAAGACCATGGTGCTGCCTTCGCCTCCCGCCGAAACGCTGAAGCGATTCAAGGACAAGCCGCTCGAGTTTGAGCCGGGGAGTCAGTTCAAGTACAACAATTCGGGCTACGTGCTGCTGGGGTACTTGATCGAGAAGATTACCGGCCAGAGTTATGAGGACTTCATCCGGAAGTCGATCTTCGAGCCGCTAGGGATGAAGGATACCGGGTATGACCACCCGGAGAGGATCCTGAAGAACCGGGCCTCGGGCTATTCCAGGACTTTCGGCGTGTTGGGGAACGCCCGCTACATCGACATGACGATCCCGCACGCCGCCGGGGCGCTGTATTCGACAACTGAGGATCTGCTGCTGTGGGACCAGGCGCTGTACACCGAGAAGCTGCTGCCGGCCCAGGCTCTGGAACGGCTGTTCACGCCGTTCAAGGATAACTACGCCTACGGCTGGATGGTGCGGACCGAGAATAACCGCAAGGTGATCGGACACGGCGGCGGCATTAACGGCTTTTCCAGCATGATTGTGCGGATACCCGAAGAGAAGCTTCTGGTGGTGGCGCTGTCCAACCTGGAAACGCGCGACGCGGGCACGGTCGCCAGCGAACTGGCGCGTCTGGCGCTGGGCGAGAAGATGGAACTGCCGAAGTAAGTATGGCTGAGACAACTCCGTGGGGCAGGCTATCCA
Organism: uncultured Acidobacteriota bacterium; assembly: GCA_963725415.1. GTDB lineage: Bacteria > Acidobacteriota > Terriglobia > Bryobacterales > Bryobacteraceae > CAVRZY01. The sequence goes on from CAVRZY010000206.1 coordinate 11,068, forward strand.
GCCTGCAAGCCGGCAGTCCTGCCGGCTTACCTGGGCTGAAGCCCACAGAAACGCGGTACTAAGATTGATTGGAAGGTGGCGAATGCGAATAAGAACGATTGCGGTCTGGCTGTATGCGATGGGCGTGGCCTGGTGCGGGGAACAGGGATGGTATCCGCACGAAGGCGGGCTGCTGAAATACCGGGTCAATATCCGGTTCGGGCAAGAGCCGGAGACAATGCCCGAGGGGTGGACGTTTGGGCGGGTTTCTGCGGTGGCCAGCGATTCCAGGGGCCAGGTGTTCGTGTTTCACCGGGCAACCAAGGCGGACCCGCTGCTGGTGTTCGATTCGCGGGGGAAGTATCTCCGTTCCTGGGGCAAAGACGTGTTCGTGAACCCTCACGGCTTGCGCGTGGATAAGAACGACAACATCTGGGTCACCGACACCGGCACCCACCAGGTGATGAAGTTCTCGGGCGACGGCCGGCTGCTACTTACTCTGGGACTTAGGGGCAAGACAGGCGCGGATGACAGGACGTTCAATCGTCCCACCGATGTTGCATTTGCGCGAACAGGCGAGTTCTATGTTTCGGACGGGTACGGCAACTCCCGGATCGTCAAGTTCTCGGCGGAAGGGAAATATTTGACGGAATGGGGCAAGCGCGGGACCGGGCCGGGGGAGTTCAACACCCCGCACGCCATGGTGGTGGATTCCAAGGGCCGGCTGTACGTGAGCGACCGGGAGAACAACCGCATCCAGATCTTCGATGCCGACGGCAAGTTCCTGCGACAGTGGACCCATCTGGGGGCCACGCAGGGCATTTTCATCACGCCCAAGGACGAGCTGTGGATCCTCACCCACCGCAACAACATCGAGAACATCACCTACGACGCGCTGGCCGGGCGGATCATGCGAATCGAGCTGGAGACGGGCAGGATCCTCGGGGCAATGGAGAGCCCGGGTCACTGGCTGGACGTGAGCGCCTCCGGGGAGATTTTCGTCGGCAGCCTCACTGGCAACGTGTTCCGATGGTATCCGGGGTGGATCGAGAAAAAGTAGGGGAAGACCATGTGGCGGGCTTCCCTGATCCCGGTTTTCACCTTGCTGTGCTGGGCGAGCGCCGTGGCTGCGGACTGGAAGGCGGCCATCCGCGGGGACCATCCCCGCCTGTTCTTCAACCGCGAGAGCTGGCCGGCGGTGAAAGCGCGAGCGCTCAACGAGGAAGCCAAGGTCTTCGCAGGGATGAAGGCTCGGGTGGACGAGCTGGCGCGGGAAGCGCTGAAGTTTCAGGATCACGGTACGCAAGCGGCGGAGGCCGCCTTTGTCTTCCTGGTCACTGGGGAAGACAGGTATCGCGAGCTGGCCAAGAAGTTACTAGCCGACAGTATCAGTTACTATAACGAGTGCTACGCGGAACAGAAGACCGTCAACTGGTACTCTTTCTCTCGGATCAGTGCCTGGGCGGCTTACGATTGGCTTTTCAATCACCTTTCGGAGACCGACAGGAACCAGATGGGAATTGGCTTTCTGAAGGCGGTTCAGGACGTGCAGCCCACCAGGACCAGGAAAGCCTTCGACCGGGAGAACTGGGGTGGGCCGGAATCGGGCTTTTACAGCACGCCCAGTCTGCTTTGGTATGCCGGACTGGCTACTTACAAGGAGGGGATCAACGACCAACTGGCGGAAAAGTTCCTCGGTGAGGGGTATGACCTATACACCAGGCTCCTGGAGCACCGGCGAGAGGCGGCCGGTGACGACGGAGGGTCAGCTTCCGGGGCCCTGAACTATTGCCTGGCGGCTTATCCCTGGGCGGAGTTCAATTTCTTCCACACTTTCCAATCTGCCACCGGAAAGGATATCGCGCGCGATTGGCCCTATGTGGCCTACTTGCCCGCGTATATCTTCTGGAACTGGCTGCCGGAGGCGGGCGAGTTCGGATACGGCGACGCTTACCACACCGTCAACAAGCTTCCGATTCAGGGCTTGAACCTTCACCTGTCCGAGATCATCCAGTTTTACGCCGGCACGAAGCCGGAGTGCGCCGCTTTTGCGAAGTGGCTGCTGGAGAAGACGCCCAAAGAAGAGCGGGCTACGTTCCCCTTCGCGCGGTTCCTGCTGACGCGCATGCCGGATGTGGAGGCTGCCCGGGACCCAGCGGCGAAGATGCCGGGGGCGCGGCATTTCCAGAATATGGGACAGACGTTCATGCGTTCGGGGTCCGGGCCGGATGACACCTACGCGCTTTTTACCGCCGGCGGTGTGCTGGAGCAGCACAAGCATTTCGATCACAACAACTTCGTGATCTTCAAGAAAGGCTTTCTGGCGCTCGATACGGGGACCCGGCCGGAGCCGGGCAGCACCTGACGCACTATTACTGCCGCACGGTGGCGCATAACTCGATCTCGATTGTTATGCCGGGGGAGCAGATGCCCCGGTACTGGGGAGGGCCGGCGCCCGAGGAGGAGAATGTACCGGTACCCAACGATGGCGGCCAGAGCAAGGCGCTCGGATCGAAAGTAGTAGCCTTTGAAACCTCAGGCGACTACTCCTATGTGGCCGGGGACGCCACGGCGACTTATCATGAGAAGAAATGCCGCCTGGCCCTGCGGCAGTTCGTCTTTCTTCCGCCGAACCATTTCGTGGTGTTCGATCGGGTGAGTTCCACCCAGCCGGAGTACAAGAAGGCTTGGTTGCTTCATACGGCCGCAGAACCACGGGTGGAGGGACCGGAGTTCTCTGCCGGTCATCAGGGAGGAAGGCTGTTCTGCCGGACCCTGCTGCCTGAGAAGGCGCAGCTTGCGGTGATCGGAGGGCCGGGCAGGCAATTCTGGTCGGGCGGGCGGAACTGGCCGCTTCCCAAAGGCTATCGGACCCCGGACACCACGCCCCTGCTGGGGCAATGGCGCGTCGAGGTATCGCCGCGCGAAGAGCGTGCCGACGATCTGTTTCTGCACCTGATTCAAGTGGGAGACAGCGGGCTGGAGCGAATGGTGAGATCGAGGCTGATGCAGAAGGGTAGCCAGGTGGGGGTCCGCTTTCAATCCGGGAACGATACTTGGGAGGTTCTGTTCGGGACAGAAGGCGAGGCGTCCGGACACATTTCCTTGAAGCGGGGCGGCAGGGTGAAAGTTGACCGGGAACTGACTCGAACAGTGACGGCACAGGAAGGTTTGTATCCATGACCAGAGAGAGACGCTTCGTGGGCGCTTGGATCGTGACCGGTCTGCTTGTGGCGGCGGGTTTCGGAGTGGCTGATGAGCGAACCACGGTGTACAAGGACATCCCGCCGGAGTACCTGCTCGAACCAGAGGCAATCCCAGAATTCTGGGTGACCTCCCTCGAGGAGGTGAACCGCTTTCTGGACAAGCGGATCCGGAAAGGCACGGTGGCCAGCATTGGGACCAGCGCGGGCGGACGGCCGATTCGCGCGGTCTTCTATGGCCAGCCGCGAGAGGGCCGGGGCACCACGACCTTTTCCGGATCGCTAGGACTGGGGAACGTGCGGGCCTACCTCGGGCCAGACCACCAGCGGAAGGTGTACCTGGGCCTGGCGGGCGTGCATGGCGGTGAGTTCGAAGGGATTGCCGGTATGATGAACCTGCTGGCGGTCCTGGAGACGGGCCGGGATCTGCGGGGGCAGGAGTGGCGGGAACTCTCGGCTGCCGCCAAATCGGTTGACCGGATCATTGTGGTGCCGATCACCAATGTGGACGGGCGGGCGCGTGTGCCGATTCGAATGGCGCGGCACCGGGGCAGCGATCACACCGTGCACGAGTACTTGAACACCGGGGGCCGGCTGGACGGCAAGCTCATCGGCTGGCCGCAGTGCAAGGAGCATATTCCCCTGGATTTCTCGACGGTGCAGTTTCCGGGTGGGTACCCGAACGAAGCCGGCGTCAACATCCAGCACGACGATTTTTTTGGGCGGCGGCAGCCGGAAACGCAGGCCCTGTTCGAGCTGGCGGGGCGGGAGCGGCCAGACCTGATCCTGAACATGCACACCGGGGCCGCCTTTACCACCATGGTGCGGCCGTTCATCGAGCCGGTGCTCACGCGAGCCTTCGAGCGGCTTTTCCGGCAGGTGCAAACGCGCCTCACCCTGGAGAAGCTCGAAAGCACGGACGATCCCGCCCAGGAAGCCGATCCGGCGCGCGAGAGGATGAGCGTCTACAATCTGGACACGGCGCTGAACCTGCATTGCGGCGCGCTGGCGGTGCTGATCGAATCTCCGTCCCACGGGTTTTCGACCGGTAAGCGGCACGGCAAGCTGTTCGTACACACGCCCAATGACATCGTGAAGGCTCAGTTGATCTGCCACCAGGAAGCGCTGAAGTTTCTGGCGGAAACCGGCGGGCGAGCCAGGTGGACGGCGAAAGCGCCGGCGAAGAGGTGATCCCGCGCCGGCGCGGTGCAGGATGCTGGCTGTCTCACCTCATGGCTGGCGCATTCCGCGGCGCCGCCGGAAGAACGGCGCGGCGATTCCCCAGAGGAACAGAAACACAGCCACAATCCCCACGGGAACGTACACCCAGTTCTCGTCTGGCAGCGTAGGGATGGGGATGGAAGGCCTGGGGATCTTCATGATCGCCACAGCCAAGGCCAGGCTGAGGAGGTGCCAATACCATGCCTTCGCTCGAAAACGGTAAAGCACCAGCAGCGCCAGGGCTGCCGCGGCGCAGAAAGCCAGTATTACCCAAAGATTCATGCTCAGCTCCTAGGAACAGCTTTCCATCTTAGCGCGTTTGACCGGCTGCGCAACCGGATCTGCGGCTTGCCCCCCGTAACGTCCAAAAACTCAACCGCGGGCTAAGTTGTTCTCCCGTAGGCATGTGTGGATCGCGCCAGAGGAGTGCCGCTGGCCCGAAATTGGAACCGGGGGGCGGCGCGTAACATGTTACATCGGCCACATTTGAGTTTTCGGACCATACGCCGTCCTATGCAGGCGCTGCCGGCGATCGGGGCTAGGGGCGTGCGAAGCGGCATGTCATCGAGGACGCCGCATGGGCCAGTAAGGATTCTTCGGCCGGGCAGGGCCGTCCCACGTGCCCCTACGCGTTGATATGATCGTTCGCTGGGCCGCGGAGGATTTACGCCCGGCTCAGAGGAGCACACAACATGAACCGCAGGCATTGGATGATGCTTTCCGGGGCAGCCATGACGCTGCGCCCGGGATCCTCTCAGGCGCCGGTCCCCGCCGCGGGGACTCCGGAGACGCCGGACAAGATCCTGCTCAAGGACTATCGTCCCAAGTCCATTTACAGGATCCCCAAGACGGACATCAAGAAGGCGAAGTACCCGATCATCGATGTCCACTGCCACGGGGCCCGGCCGGTCGAGCAACTGGGCGAGTGGGTCAAGACCATGGACGCGGTCGGGGTGGAGAAGACCGTGATCTTCACCGGCGCGAACTCAGGCGAGCGATTCGCCGAGATCCGGAAGAGCTATGCGAAATACCCCGGGCGTTTTGAACTGTGGTGCGGCTTCGACCTGAGCGGCAGCGACCAGCCGGGATTCGGGGCAAACGCCGTGAAAGTTCTGGAAGAGTGCCATCGGCTGGGGGCCACCGGAGTGGGGGAGGTCAGCGATAAGGGCTGGGGGTTTGCGTTCAGGCCTTCCGGCGCAGGGCGCGGCGGGGCCGGCGCCAAGAGCGGTCCCGCAGCCGGAGGGCGGCGCACCCCGGGGCCGCATGCCGACGACGCGCGCATGGACCCTCTTTGGGACAAATGCGCGCAACTCGGAATGCCTATCAATATTCACGTCTCGGACCCCATCTGGGCGTACGAGCCGATGGACAACGCCAACGACGGCCTCATGAACGGCTACACCTGGCGCATCGACGACAAGCAGCCCGGCATCCTGGGGCATAACGGCCTCATCGAGAGCCTGGAGCGCGCCTGCCAGAAGCACCGCAAGACCGTTTTCATCGCCTGCCACCTGGCCAACCTGGATTACGACCTGACCCGGCTGGGCCAGATCTTCGACCGCCATCCTAATCTCTACGCCGACATCTCGGCCCGCTTCGCGGAGACCGCTCCCATTCCGCGATTCTTCAACCAGTTCCTGCGCAAGTATCCCGACCGGGTCCTCTACGGAACAGACATGCCTTACACCCAGCGCATCTTCAGCACTACCTTCCGAATTCTGGAGAGCAACGACGAACACTTCTACGAGCGTGACCTGTATTTCAACTTCGATTACCACTGGCCAATGCACGGCTTCGGTCTGCCGGACGCCCTGCTCAAGAAGATGTACCGGGACAACGCCTTGAAGGCCTTCAAGCAGGCGCGCGCGTGACGCCCGGCCTGGGCCTTCGGATCTGGCCGGGTTGGCGTATGATCGTTGGGAAGAGGACAAGCGACTGAGCTTAGAACTGGATCGAAGAGATTTCCTGAGCCTGTCCACCGCGTCGGCGGCCGCGATGGCGTAACGTCCAAAAACTCAATCGCGGCACAAGTTGTTCTCCTGCACGGTGTTGCGGATCACGCCAGCGGAGTGCCGTAGGCCTAAAATTGGGACTCGGGATCGGCGCGTAACATGTTACATCGGCCACCTTTGAGTTTTTGGACCATACGCCATCCAGGTCCGGCCATCCCATCTGGTATCTCACCTTCATTTCCAGAGCACGCGCCGCGTGGAGGGTATTCCCAAGCAGGGGGTCGAAGACGCGCGCTGCGAGGTTGAGACGGCACGTATGGTGCGGGACCTGACAGGGATATGCTTGCGGTCAACGCTGAACGGCCGCTTTGGAGCAACCAGAGGGCTTTAGCCTGGATTAGAGCGATGCGCCCGGCTATTTCTTCGGCTGCACCGTGGCGTGGAACGTTGCGACGTATTCGTACTTTATGTCGTCGAACGATTCCTGAACCCCGCGCGTGCGGACCTTGCCGGAGATAGTCTGGCCTTCGTGGCGGCCTTCGAACACGTGCTCGGTGGAACCGCCGGAAGGCGGGACGCGGAAAGCGCGGTGGCCGATTGTGAAATTGATGATCTGCCCGTCCGCGTTGATGGTCTCGCGGACAAAACAGAGCTTCCCCTCGGCAGCCAGGCGACGCAGGGCGAACTCATCGCGCTGGTCGGCGGCAGCCACGGACCGGTCGGCCAGAAGAACAACCGTGTCGTCCTTCTTCTTGTCAAAGAAACCTTCAGTGCGCCAGGCGTAAACCTGGGTGAGAGGGGTTGGCTTGCCAGTGACGGTGAGAGTCCCGGCGACGGGTGACTGGGCGAGAGCGGCGACGGCCCACAGGGTCAGGGCCAGCAGTGCGAGTGTTTTCTGCATTGGAATCCTCCCGGGATCGGGGACCCTGCACGGCAGGGCCCCCCAACAGTCTACTCCCCGGCTGAGCTCAGTGGCGAAGACACGGGACTGATCATCGGCGACACGGACAGGCGCGTCCGGCCGGACAACACGTCGACGCCTTCGAGGCTGAAGCACGCCGCCTGAGGCCACTGGCGAGCAGCACAGCCAGAAGCGCCCGGTCCCGTTTCCCCTTCAGGCGTTCCCCATCCGGAGTTTGCCACAGTGTTTCGCCCTGTTCGGCTGTCAACCAGTTGCCCAATCGTACTCCGAGCTTCTTTACCTGGTCGCGGTAGGGATGCCGGTCGCCCGGCACCCCCCGCACAGATCCGTACGAGCGCTCATTAGGGCATACGGCTCCTATCTAAGATACCTAACGGCGAAGCGCTTCGCTTTCCGTACACCCGCCAACCCCTGGGATACGCGAGCCCCGCTCTGTGTTGGGTGCGTAGCGGATTGATGAGTGTTCTCCTTGATCAGCGGCCTTCCCTCCTCACCCTCCGCCAACGGTGTCCCGCCTTTGTTCAAGTGATTCATTGGTACTATTCCGCTGTCCGACTCCTCAAGGACGTGCATGCGGGCCGTGTGGCTGTCGCCTTCTCCCGCCGGCCTGCCGTCTACTTTCCCGACAGGCATCCCCGAGGTCTCCCGGTTCTCGTGCACGAAGCTTCTAGGCGTGTCTGGGGTCTGCGACTACGCAGGACTGGCCGCCGGCTCGCGCTAGCGCCTTCGGTCATGTTGCCTTCCACCAAATCCACAGCGTCGGCGTCCTGATTGCAATTTTTCGAAGCTCTATACCCAGCCCACCTATACCCCGGTTTACGCTTCGCCGGACACCTCGCGGCACCCGGCGCAAAACTCGGGGCCCAGCGGGTCGCTACCCCCTTTCTCGTAAGACTCTTGCATTCTCTGCTTCGTGCCGGTTTATCCCGGCGCACGGATTTCCATTTTGGCGTCCCGGCTTGTGGCCAGTATACACCCGCCCGGCGCCACCTGGCGGTTCCAAACTTTGCGCCGGGTAGGCGGCCACGCCGCGAGGCCGCTCCGGCAACCAGAAGGCCGTCTGGGAAGGACGGAGAAGCGGTTAAGCGGTGGCCGACTTGACCGCTTTCCCAGGCCTTCGGTGCCGCTTGGCCGCCTTCGGTGACGGCACGTTTCTTGGGTCTCAGCATGGCTCTGAGCTGGGCGATCCGCTGATCCATGCGCTGCCGGTGGGCTCATAACGAAGGAGCCAAACCGTCCACGAGACCGCCAAGGAAAAGCGGCGGGAGTATGCTGCGAGAATCTGGGCGCGGCGTCAGCATTATCCCGAGTGAGGCCGCTAGCCGTGTGCTGCCGATGAGGTTTAGAGTCTAAACCCCAGAAGCCTATCCCATGCCCCGCCGCATTGAAGCTGCCGACCTGAGCGACCACGCCTCCGTTAAGGCGATGCAACTGCTGCAGCGGATTCGCGCCGTGGACTCGGAGGTGCCGTTCGGGGTGGCCTGTCAGCGCGCCCTCCGCTTGGCATATCTGGAGGATCAGGAGCGGCACCGCCGCCCACGTTAGGCCGCATGGTCGCGGCTCCGGGAGCATTCCCAGGTGCCTACCAGGGGCCACCAGCCGGGAACCGGAACCGCCGATGAAAGCCGTGGATCGCCGGGAAGGACGCCTTCGGGGGGAGTTGAGGTTCCTCCCTTTCCTCAGTTCTTCCGAAAGACTACAAGAGAAAGATCGTCGTGGAAGGGAACGTCGCCCCGGAACGCATCGCATGCTTCTTGGATGCCGTGGATGACACTTTCGGGCGGCCAGCCGTGTAGGCCTTGCACTGCCTCCCTGAGCCGCTCAGCGCCGAACTGCTCGCCCTGCTCGTTGAAAGCCTCGGACCACCCGTCCGTGTACGCGATCAGCAAGTCACCGGAACGCAGCTCACAGATGCCGGTTCGGTACTCGCTTGAGGGATGCAGTCCCAGGAAGATTCCGCCGGCGCTCAACTCTTCAACGGCATCGGCGCGGACGATGATCGCCGCCGGGTGAGAGCAGTTGACGTAGATCAACCAGCCTGCATCGTCGAGCTCAGCATAGAACATGGAGACCAGGTTCCGCAGGTCGCCCTGCTCAGCTAAGGCGCGGTTGATCAACTGCACCTTTTGAACGACCTCGAACGGCATGGCGTTGACCACGCGCAGGGCGGCGTGCAGGGCGGTTACCAGCACAGCCGCCTCAAAGCCCTTTCCCTTGGCGTCGGCCACGACCGCGGCAAAGCGGTGGCTTGTAAGTGGAATCAGTTGGTGGTAATCACCGCCCACTTCCTGGGCCGGAACTGCCAGGCGACTAACCTGGTAACCCGGCAAGGCGGGCAGTTCCGGTTGCAGCAGGCTCACCTGCTGGTCTCGTGCCAGCGCCAGGATTTCCTGCAACCGCTGGCTCTGTTGATGGCGGTCCACAGCCAGCCGGATGAGCCGAGCCAGGACCTGGAAGGTGGCCTCGCGCTGCTGGCCCTCCTCACCAGCCATCGAGCTGGCCATCAAACCCAGAACGTGGCGGAGTTCGCGGTCGATGGGGATCAGGATCAGGTCGTACCACTCATCCCGCCCCTCCGCCTTGGGCCGTAAACCGCGCTGGATATACCACAGTTGGTCTGAGAGGCGTCGCTGGAGCGTGCGGAAAGTGAACCCGCCGTCGAGCAGGTTCCAAAGCTCCTCGCCCCGAGCGTAGCCAAGTTCATAACGGCTGCCCGCGCGACGAAAATCGCCAATCGCGCGCATCGAAAGCGGGCCAGCGAACTCGCTGTGCATGCCATCCACCAGAGTGCGGATGAACATCCCCTTCCGCTCAGCATGCGACACATTCTCGATCAAGTCGAAGATCTCTCTTTCGAGCATCCGTTCCTATCGTACCATCTGCAGCGCACGCCTTCGCTCCCGTTCGCCAGGAGTGCGAACACGTCAAGCTCTGCCCCGACGTGGTCGAGACCGTTCCAGCGTGCCTGCCCGGAGCCACCAGCCGTTTTGCGCTTGTCCGAAGCCGTCCCGCCGTGTTCTCTCTGCCTATCTATGGCCTGCTCCCTCAGGGTCTCGCCCGACTGCATGGCGATGGCAGCGCGCTGATCTTCAGTGAGGTGGCGGCGGGTCTTGCCATCGGTATGTGAAATCCCTTGTGGCGAATCCGCCACAGAGGTTCTTTCTTACGCCGGCTGCTCTCGGCTCCAGAATAGGTTGTGGAGGATTTGCCACAAGCTACCACCCTGCAGAATTGCCCCGATCCGCAGAAACCGCGTTTTGCACCGCAAAGCACGCGATTACAGGCCCGTGGTGCAATCGCCGGGGGCCGGGTGATACCTGGAATCCCCCCTTTTTCGCGTCTTTCAGGCTCTTCGCAACCGGCCATGCGGAATTGGGTCTCGGAAGCGGTGCCACCCTTGACCCCCGGCAAAAGTATACTGGAGGCAAGATGGCCCGCAAAGCCGAATCGAAAGCGAAGCCGCGAAGACGGCGGAACCCCGAGCTGGCGGTACGGCACGCCGCTGCGGCGCGTGAGGGGATCCCCGCCGATCAGACCAACCTGACGCCCCAGGAGCGCGCCCTTCTCCCCGATCCGGACTGGGTGACCGAGGACGATGCCGATTACATCATCGGCATGAGGGGCGAGCACCAAGGGAAGCCGATTCCACTCGCCAAAGTTCTCAAGCGCTATGGGTATCGAGTGGAAGATTGAGTTCACTCCCCTGGCGCGACGGCATCTCGATGAACTGGAAGACCGCGTCAGAATCGAGGCCATGCAGGCCATTGTGGACCTTCGTGAAGATCCCTTCCCACCTGGGCACGTGCAATTGCGAGGCTACAGGGACGTATACAGGATTCGCTTCTACCGGGACCAGTACCGGATGATCTATCGCGTCTCTGAGAAGCGGGGCACAGTTCTGATCTGGCGCGTGCGCCCGAGAGGGAGGGCCTACCGAGGGCTGTAGGCGGAAACTGCGGGGCCTGGGTGTGCGCTGGACGCTCACTCTGAGACCGGGATATCTTTCAGAGCGAAGCGCAACTGTTCCGGTTCAGCTGGAAATGGAGAAGGCGCTCCCCCGTTAAGATAGCGGAGAGAGCGCATGAAGAAGCAACGGAAGCACTACACGCCGGAAGAGAAAGTCGCCATCCTGAGGCGGCATCTGCTTGAGCAGGTGCCGATCTCAGAGCTGTGTGACAAACAGGGACTCCAGCCCACGGTCTTCTACCGCTGGCAGAAGGAGTTCTTCGAGAACGGGGCAGCTGCTTTTCAGCAGAAAGCCCGGCCCAACCATTCAGCCGAGCAGGAGCGAATCTCGTACCTGGAGAAGAAGATCCAGACCAAGGACGAGGTCCTGGCCGAGCTGATGGCGGAGCATGTGGCTCTAAAAAAAACGCTTGGGGAACTCTGACCGGGGTCTGGGTTCCGCACGATACGCGGGACCAGATCGTGGATTTCGTCCGGCGCTGGTCGGAGAAGACCGAGATCGGCGCCGGACGGTTCATCGGGTGGCTCGACATCACCGCCAGCAAGTTCTACGACTGGCGGGAACGCTACGGCAAGGTGAACGAGCACAACGGCTGGGTTCCCCGCGATTTCTGGCTGGAGGGTTGGGAGAAGCAGGCCATCATCGGCTTCCATCTGAAGAATCCGCTGGAAGGCTACCGGCGGCTGACGTTCATGATGCTGGATGCCGACATCGTGGCAGTGAGTCCGTCCAGCGTATGGCGGGTACTCAGCCAGGCCGGACTGTTGTCGAAGTCGAACGGCAAACCGTCGAAGAAGGGCACGGGCTTTGAGCAGCCGCTGGGCCCGCACCAGCACTGGCATATCGATGTGTCGTACATCAACATCAGCGGGACGTTCTACTACCTATGCAGCATCTTGGACGGCTACAGCCGGGACATCGTGAACTGGGATCTGCGCGAGTCGATGACGGAGGCAGACATCGAGATCATCTTGCAGCGGGCAAAGGAACTGTACCCGGATGCGCGGCCCCGGATCATCTCTGACAACGGCCCGCAGTTCATCGCTAAGGACTTCAAGGAGTTCATTCGGATCTCGGGGATGACGCATGTCCGGACTTCGCCGTTTTACCCTCAATCGAACGGAAAAATCGAACGGTGGCACAAATCGCTCAAAGGGGAGTGCATCCGACCGGGAACGCCGCTGTCGCTTGAAGATGCGCGGCGTCTGGTGGAGGGCTACGTCGAGCATTACAACAACGTCCGCCTGAACAGTGCCACCGGCTACATCACGCCGAAGGACATGCTGGCGGGGCGGCAGCAGGAGATCCACACCGAGCGGGATCGGAAGTTGGAGGCGGCGCGAAAACAGCGGCAGATCCGTAGCCAGCAGGCTGCGTGAAGAACGAAGAGGCCCAATCTCAGAGCAGCCCGAGTAGCGGGTGAAGTGGATTACTTCCGGGTTGGCCGACCACACGCCCGGAGGTCGGAGTCAACCCTCGCGCTCTCCGTGATGTTGGATTGCCGCGGTCACCCATCTCGTCCGTTTGGACCCGTTAGCTACCTCCCGGCGGAAGAGTGCAGGTACCCGGCCGATGGCGCACAGTGCTAAGCTACATGCTTGAGAGGGTAGGCGACCCGCCGAGCCGAAAGCGCAGTTGTTTTTACAGCAGAAGCGATCCTCATCAAGTAAAAGCGGCCGCGTCGTCGCCCAAAGTAAACGTCAGCCGAAGGAGGTATCGAGGTGGTTAAACAACTCCTAGCAGCCATATGCGTTCGGCTGCTGATTGCGTTGGCCGTCACGCCGCTGCTCCTGATCGCGCAGACAGGGCCGGTGAACCTGGACTTCCGACAAGGCGTAATTGGCAGCCTCCCCAAGGGTTGGGACGCTCCGAACGGCAAACAGGGCTATGTCGCCCGCATCACAGACGAGTGCGTGAAACCCGGCTCCCGTTGCGTAGTGATCGAGCATCAGGGCAGCGGTGCACCGGCGGGCATGGGAAAGCTGATGCAATCGTTCAGCGCCGCCCCCTACCGCAATCGGAAGGCGCGCTTGAGCGCATCGGTCCGCGTGGTCCGTGACGCTTCCGCGGCCGGCGAGTGTAAGGCCCAGATGTGGTTTCGCGTGGATCTTCCCAACAAGGTCATGAGCTTCTTCGACGACATGGACAGCCGCCCAATCATCTCATCCGAGTGGAAGACCTACCAAATCGCCGGCGCTATTGACGAAGAGGCCGAAGGAATCAACTTCGGGATCATGGTATCTGGGTCGTGCAAGGCGTTCGTCGATGAAATGTCCTTTGAAGCGCTCGGCACTGTTCGGCCGCCGTTCCGCGATATTGCGCCTCGCGCCGAGGACGCGCCCAAAGTCGAGTGGCTCTTGAAGAACGCGTTGCCGATTCGCTCCATCGATCCGGCGGACGATGATTTCTCCGACCTGATGCCGCTGAAGAAAATCATCGGCGACGCTCGCGTGGTTCAACTCGGCGAGCAGAGCCATGGCGACGGCGCCACGTTCTATGCCAAGGCGCGGTTGATTCGCTTCCTGCATGAACACATGGGTTTCGACGTGCTGGCCTGGGAGTCGGGCTTCTTTGAGTGCGAAGAATTGAATCGCACCCTCGCGTCCGATCTGCCGCCGCGGGAAGCGGCCCAGCAGGGCATATACGGCCACTGGAGCCGCAGCGGCCTGCTTGCGCCGCTGTTCGAATACGCCCGCTCGACGCTGAAGACCAGCCGGCCGCTTCGCCAGACCGGCTTCGACATGCAGTTCTGGTATTCGGGCGCCGGAGGCAGCCTGGAATCTTACCCGAAACGGCTTTTCGGGTTGTTCGATCGCCTGGACCCGGGACTCGCGTCGCCCGCCGACCGCAAAACCGTCGCGGATCTTCGCGCCGCCCTTCGCCTGGCGGGCACCTACAAGCCGATGAAAGAGGATCGAGAGAAAAACCGCGCGGCCATCGACAGGCTTACCGCCGCTCTGCGGAACAAGGCAGCCTCCGTCAAAGATGCCCGCGAAGTACGCTTCTTCCTCAAGACACTAGAGAATCTTTCGGCACTGGAGGAGCTGCGCGCGACATCCAATTACGATCGCGACCGCAAGATGGGGGAGAACCTGGTCTGGCTCGCGAACGAGTGGTACGTCGGCCGCAAAATCATTGTCTGGGCCGCCAGCGTGCACGTGGCGCGGAACTACGGTAGCATCGCCAGGCTGACGCCGGAGTCAGCTACGACGACTTCGTTACTATGGGCCAGCTGGTACACGAGCAGCTCGGCAAGGCGGTTTACACCGTGGGCTTCACTGCTTATCGCGGCTTGGTGGCTAATCCGATGATGACGGTGCTGCGCAGGTTGGAACCGCCGGCCGCCGACAGCCTGGAGACGCTGTTCCATGCCACCGGCCGGCCTTACGCCTTTGTCGATTTTCGTGGGTTGCCGAACGACCACTGGTTGAGGAAGCCCATCATCTCACGTCCTTTCGGCTATTCCCAGAGGCTGTCGGACTGGACGGGCAACTTGGACGCCATGTTCTTCACCGACGTGATGTTTCCGAACACAACAGCCGGCAACGTTCCCGATGGCGTGATAACCAAAAAGAAGTGAAGCTCAAACGGGCGCCCATGACTACCCGACGGCTCGCCCGCGATGACCTGGCCGACGACCGACGACCTGAATCGTCATCTGCCGCTAAAGTGAGTTATAGCTATTCTGCAGCGTGCCAGCCTGCGTCTTCAAATCAGGGCGTTGGCCAGGAACGGCGCATCCGGAAGTTGAGACCGCAGGACGTGGGGGAGCTACAATGATCTTGCCGGGCGAAACGGAAGCGGGCTCTGCGGGGACGCAACCATGCCGAGGGATGGCCTGGCGGGCTCATCGAGACGATGAATGGCAGCGCCGGAACCTGTTTCTTGCGCTGCCCAAATCCTCATCGGATCGGTAGACCCTGATGCCTTGAAAATCCCCGCCCGCAGGGCGGAATACTCACTAACGGAGAGCGCCCTCTCTCCATTTCAGGCTGAACCAGCACACAACCTCAGCGGAGCGAACATCGGGGGGCCTGTTGATCCTTCCCTGCGGCATCCCTCGTTGTAGTCTCGCGGCACTAATATGAGTTCCAATGGGCGAGCACCATCCTTCAAGAGAAATCTGAAGGTCCCTTCGGTTTCTTCATCTGGAAGGAGCCGAGAGATTTCCGGTGACCTCTCATCTATCTCCCCTGGCAGACTCGGCTCCTCCAAGCCAAACTCTGCTTTCAATGTCGCGGTGAACGCAGCGCAAAGGGCCATCTTGGCGCCAATGTTTTTGGATTTTACCTTGATAATCACGACGTGGTGACGTGCTACCGATGACTGCGCTGTCCTTAAGCCAGTCACCCGGATTAGAAGATGTCCAAATTGTTGAGGATTCCTCTGCTTCGGTGGTGCTGATAGGACACAACCAGCGAACAACAGAGCGGAGAGTAACCTAGTCGTCATCTCGCTAGGAACTCCTCTCTGGGCTTCCGTGCCAGGACCGCCCTCTTGACATCCTGGCTAGCATCAAGTCTACACCTGACCGACTCCCTTCGGGCCGGCCCCTGCCAGGTGGCCCGCAAAATGCCAAAAAGGGGGGATGCCCAAGTATCACCCATGCCCGGCGATTCGTCCTAGAGCCTGCCATGGCCTTCCTTGCGAAGGGCACCGGGGTGAGTGATTCTCAGATCGCGCGGCACGTGGGGGTAGACCACCAGACCGTTGCGAACTGTCTGAGGGCGTGGTGATATTAGGCGATGACGAACTATACCCGTTTCGACGTGGCAGCCTTGAAGTGGGGCGCTGCAAATCGCGCGGCCCAACTGCTTGGCATAGCGGAAGAATTCCTGGACACATCCGAGCTATTAAAACGAATCCAGGGCCGTGACCTGAGAGTGATTACCCCGGAGCCGGCATCCAGGTTCCGATTGCGGGCTCAACTTGTGGATAATACTATCTGAAAATGGCGGGCGCCGAAGTGACACAGGTGTTCACCCGCCTCCGGTTTCGGCACCGTCGCGGATGCCCCGACGATGAGACTGGCGCAGAGACTCGTCTGCTATTGTATGTACTCCTTCCCAGGCCAGAGATCGGTCCGGAGCCCTGATGCTCGGACCCTTCTGCCGCCTGCCCGGGCCTCGTCTACTTTATAGCCGTCAAAGCCTTCGACGCCTCTGGATAATTCGGCTGTAGTTCGAGCGCCTTTTTATAGGCTGCGGCGGCCTTGTCGTTCAACCCCTTGTTCTTTAAGGCCTCGCCGAGATAGTAATAGACCTGGGGCGACGGCTTCTTGGCGATGGCCGCCTCGAAATCCGCGATGGCGCCGTCCACGTCCCCGCCGAACCCGGGCGGGGCCATCAGCCGGCCGATGCCCCGGCCGAGATGCGCATCCGGGTTATTCGTGTCGAGCGCCAGGGCCTTTTCGAATTCCTCCATGGCGCCCACTCCATACTTCATCATGTCCACCGGATTCCCCTGGGCCAGGCTGCCCATGATGCGGCCTTTCCACACATGGACGTCGGCGCTCTTCGGGTCCTTGCGACTAGAGCGTCCGCCATGGCCAGGGCATCAACGTATTCCTTGGCGTCGAAGAGTTTCTTCAGTTCGCCAAGCGACGCACTCTTGGCTGAAGACGCGGCCGAAGCCGGCGTGGCCAGACGGCCCAAGTTAAGCGCGTTGCCCATGAACGTCGATTGTCCCATCATCGCCGAGATCAGCGGCGCCAGGTCCTGAATCATCCCGGAGGACCCTCCGATGTTAAGACCGTTCCCCATGATCACCACCTTCCTTTCCAGGATGGCCCGGATGATCTCCTGGAGAAGAGTGGGTTTTTCTTCTTGCTCCGGGAACAGCTCCGCGCGAACGTCATCGCCCTCAACGATCAGGATTCCGAGCGGGACGGTCTTTCCGCCCATGCCGCCGCCGAAACCCATCATCGCTCCGCCGCCGCCAAGCCCGAACTTGATCTTGGCAAATGGAATGACCGCGGTATCGCCGACTCGAATGGGTTCTCCGACCACGCTGCCAACTTTCAGTTGCGAAACCAGCTTGTCGAAGTCCGCCAACGGCTTGGCCAAAGGAGCCTGGGCTCTCGCAAGCAGCCCCCAGAGAAGGAGGGAAGCCGCAAACATAACAGGTTTTCGCATTGCTTTCATGATGGCCTCCTCACTTGGCGGGCGTCTTGGCGACGCTAATGAAGCGGGTTCCTTTCTTGCCGATCGCGACAAATCCCAGGGGCCGGGCTTCACCGCTCATGAAGAACCCATTGGCCCCCATCGCCGGGTTTTGTGGCGCCGCAGCCGCCGGACTGCCCGAAGCAGCCATGCCTCCACCCCCGAAGCTGACATCAATCATCATGATCGGTATCAGAGTGAGCGAGCCGACTTTTACGGGTTCGCCAACGACCGTCTTCACATGAAGATCATTGCTCAAACGCTGGGCCAGGGCATCGGCCAGCTCGTTGGCGGGCTGAACGGCGGCCGCCTGAGGCTTTTTCTCCGGTGGCTTCTGACCCACCGCGAGGGACCCAAGTATCAGTCCGGCCGCGATGGTTATGACCATTTTTCGATTCAACGGACACCTCCTGAACGAAATCTCGTGCAACGATCGCTCGCTACAACGCATCGATCGATTCGCCGCTACAACTATCCAGGATATCCGTTTTCGCTCCCGGCCAATATCGATTGTCCATCGAATCCATTTACCGCCGTTACGACATCGTGGTATCGCGTGATCTGGCCGCCGCCCTACGAATGGAGCGCTATCTTGAGGGTGTCAAGTGCGACCTTACGGGCACACCAGCGGGCACGCCGGCGCCGCAGGTAGGTTGAAGAATACCTCCTCGCAGGCAAACCTCTTTCAGGCCGCAAGTCGCCGCTGGGACGGAACAATCGCGCACCAGAAAACGCCAGTTGATCTTCACCCGCTGCCGGTTGAGGCGGCGGTTCCAGGCACAGGTCTCGCCGTTCAGCGTGGTCAGGCCCGCGATCCTGCGTCGGCCCAGGCGTTGCCGGGACAGTCCTCCATGAGCTAGACCTCACCCGCCCAGATGAACATGGCGGAGAGGTTTTCCAGACAGTCCTGCACCCCCAAGTGGGGCAGGTCCCCGACCTGCCCGGCGGCGATCAAGCGAACCGTCCAGCCTGCACTTCCTTCCGGCGGACTCCCACAGACCATCGCAACAATCCGTTGCTGTTGGGAGGAATCCATCGCAACCGTCGAGTGCGTGAGGCCGGTTTCCGTGTTGGTCACCAAACCCAGAACTTCTTTTCTCTCTTGATCCCTACCATTTCCCCCGTTTCACCGGCCCCTCTCCCGCACTCCACCGGCTACCATGGAAGCGGAGACTTTATGACTCTATGCCAGTGGGACAGGCTCATGGCCTGTCATCTCCACAGTTGCTGTCCACCCGTGACGCTTCCCCTTTTCCGATGCGTCACCAACTGGCGAAAAAAAGGCGAAACTACCAGGTTCCCCCTTCCTATTTACAATAACTTACAGAAACTAAATCATGCTTTTACACCCCCCCCATATACCCCCCCTCCATGCGTCACTAGCAGTCCGATTTCAGGTATCTATGAGGAGGGCCCTTCATGCGCGTAGCCTTGGTGAACACCAACCGCATCCAGCCCCCCATAGCGCCCATTGGATTGGACTACCTGGCCGAGGCCCTGAACGCAGCAGGACAGCGTGTTGAACTGCTGGACCTTTGCTGGGAAACGGATCCGCACTCGGCCATCGCCGCGTTCCTTGACCACGCCGGCTTTGGCCTCATCGGCATTACGCTGCGCAACACGGATGATTGCGCCTTCACCAGCCGCCAGTCGTTCCTGGCCGAGTTCGCCGCCCTGGTCGAAACCATCCGCAGGCACACCGATGCCCTGATCGTGCTGGGCGGCGTCGGTTTCTCGGTCATGCCCGAGCAGGTTCTGGCCCTCTCGAACGCCGACCTCGGGGTGTGGGGCGAAGGCGAGTTTGTCTTCCCCGAACTGGCCAACCGACTTGAAAGGAAACAGGAATGGCGCGACCTGCCTAACCTGATCTGGCGTCGTGATGGGGCGTGGCAGCGCAACCCGCCCTCCACTCGGCCCCTGGCCGGTCTTCCTGCCATGACCCGCAGGTGGGTGGACAATCCCCGCTACTTCCGCCAAGGGGGCCAGGCCGGGTTTGAAACCAAGCGTGGCTGTCCCAGCCGGTGCATCTATTGCGCCGACCTGCTGGCCAAGGGAACCCGCACGCGCACCCGTCCGCCTGCGGCGGTGGTGGACGAACTGGAACGGCTGCTCGAACAGGGCATTGACCACCTGCACACCTGCGATGGCGAGTTCAATCTGCCGGCCTGGCACGGCGCCCAGGTGTGTCGGGAGATCCGGCGGCGTGGACTGGGCGACAGGCTGCGCTGGTACGCCTATTGCTCGCCCGCACCCTTCTCGCGCGAACTTGCCACCGCCATGCGCGAGGCGGGATGTGCGGGGATCAACTTCGGCGTGGACAATGGCGACCACCAGATGCTGAAGCGCCTGGGGCGCAGCTTCACCCCGGCCGACATCCTAACCGCCACCCGCTACTCGAAACAGGCGGGCCTGGCTGTCATGCTCGACCTGCTGTTGGGCTCGCCAGGGGAGAGCAGGGAGAGCCTCGTGCGAACCGTCGAGCTGATGAGGCAGGCTGAGCCGGACCGGGCCGGCGTTTCCCTCGGTGTGCGGGTTTATCCAGGGACAGAGCTAGCCAAGCAGGTGGCATCCCAGGAACACCGAAATGGGCTCGTCGGCGGTCAGGACCCTTGCGAGCCACTCTTCTTTCTCGAACCGCAGGTCGCCCCTTTCGCGTTCGAATTGCTCGACTCGCTCATCGGTGACGACAGGCGTTTCTTTTTCTTTGATCCATCCAGGCCGGACCGGAACTATAACTACAACGCCAACCAACGCCTCCTCGACGCCATCCAGCAAGGCTACCGCGGCGCCTACTGGGATATTCTCCGCAGGTACCAATAGTCCGCCGGCGGCGGTTGGGTTACAATGGCATCGGCTGAGGGCCGAATCAGATTTGCTTCCAGCCGCCCGCCAAGGCGGCAAGCCTTTCCCGGAGTATCAGATGGAAGCAGCACCACGCGATCCGTACATCGGCAAGCTCGTCGGACGGTACCGCATCGTCCGCCCCATCGGAGTGGGGGGAATGGGATCCGTGTACCTGGCCGAACGCGCGGACCAGCAGTACCGGCAGCAGGTGGCCATCAAGGCCCTGCGGCCCGGTCTGGAAGAAGGCCAGATCCTGCGTCGCTTCCTGCTCGAGCGACAGACGCTGGCCGTGCTCGAACACCCCAATGTGGTCCGCCTGCTGGACGGCGGCACCACCGACGACGGGCGGCCTTACTTCGTCATGGATTACGTCGAGGGGGTGCCCATCGACGAGTACGTGGACGCGCGGCGGCTGCCGGTCGAGGCGCGGCTGGAGCTGTTCCAGAAGGTGTGCGCGGCGGTGCATTACGCCCATCAGAACCTGGTGGTGCACCGCGATCTGAAACCCAGCAACATCCTGGTGACCGCCGAGGGCGTGCCCAAGCTGCTGGATTTCGGGATCGCCAAGATCCTCTCGCCGGAGCATCCTTCCAAGACCGCGGGCCTGACGGTGGCCGAATCGCGGCCCATGACGCCCCAGTACGCCAGTCCCGAGCAGATTCTCGGCCAGCCCATCACCACGGCCAGCGATATCTACTCCCTGGGCGCGCTGCTGTACCGCTTGCTGACCGGCTATCCTCCCTACAACATCACCACCGGCTCGGACCTGGAGCTCTGCGAGCTCATCTGCCAGAAAGAACCGGACAAGCCCAGCGGCATGGTGCGCCGGATGGCCGCCGCGCCGGAAGCCGAAACCCAGATTCGGGGCGGCCAGAATGACGCCCTGGCGCGGCGCCTGAGCGGCGACCTGGAGATGATCGTCATGATGGCCCTGCGCAAGGAGCCGCAGCGCAGGTATTCCTCAGTGGAGCATTTTTCCGAGGACATCCGCCGGCACCTGTCGGGGCTGCCGGTCATCGCCCAGAAAGACACGCTGCGGTATCGGGCCTCGAAGTTTGTTCAGAGACATCGCGCCGCCGTGGCGGCGGCAATTCTCATCGCCGTGATCCTCGTCACCAGCACCATCGTCTCGCTCCAGCAGAAGCAGCGCGCCGAACGGCGCTTCCAGGAGGTGCGCGAACTGGCCCGCTTCGTGCTGTTCGAGTTCGACGATGCCATCCGCTCCGGAGTCACTCCGGCGCGCAAGAAGCTGGTGGCCCGGGCGCTGGGTTACCTGGACGGGCTGGCTCGGGAGACCGAACGCGACGTGTCGTTGCGGCGCGAGGTGATGGAAGGCTACTTCAAGGTGGGTGACGTCCAGGGAAATCTCTACGGCCCCAACCTGGGCGATTCCTCCGGGGCGCGGCAGAGCTATCTGCGGGCCCTCCAACTGGCCGAGTCACTGCACAGCGCTAACCCCCAGGATCCCGTTTCGCGCCGCGACCTGGCCCGCGCCCGGGTCAGGCTCGGCGACCTGACAGCGCTGGGCGGCAATCGTGCCGAAGCCCTCCAGGAATACCAGAAGGCATTGCAGGTTTTCGACGATCTGGCGGCTTCCGATCCCAAAGACCCGGAGGGAAAGCGCAATGTGCTTACCGTGGCCAACAAGGTCGGCTTCACCCACTATCAACTGGGCAACTTGAACGCCGCGCTGGCCAGCTACCGCCGCTGTCTGGAGATTGCTCGGGAACTGTATCGCGCGGACCCCTCGGTGGCCAGCGCGCGGCGCGCCATGGCGGTGGGCCATGAGCGCATCGGAGAGGTGCTGGCCAGATCGGGCAACACCGCAGAAGGTCTGGACAATCTGCGGGCCGCGCTCACCATCTATCGCGAGCTGGCTTCAGCCCACCCGGCCGATGCGCTGACGCAACGCGACGTCTCCAACACCCACACCATCATCGGAGACATCCTGCTGGCGGACAGGAGGACCGCGGATGCCCTACAGAGTTACAGCCGGGGTCTGGAAATTGCCGAAGCGCTGGCCAGGGACGATCCGCAGAACAAGCAGTCCCGCACCGACCTGCACCTGAGCCTGGGCCGTTTGGCTGACGTGCTGTGGGCGGCGGGGCAGAAGCGGGAGGCGCGGGCCATGACGGAGCGCGCGCTGCGGCTTCTGAAACCGCTGGTGGACCTGCCGGATGCCTCGCAGTACGACCTTCAGAACTACGTCTGGATGCTGGTCACGACGCCCTTTCCCGAGCTGCGCAACCCGGCCGCTGCCGAGCTCTACGCGCAGAAAGCCGTCGAGGTGACCCAGGGAAGCGATCCGCGCATGCTGGATGCGCTGGCACGCGCCTTCGAAGCCACGGGCAAGCTCGAGCAGGCCATCCAGACCGACGAGAAGGCCCTGGCCCTGCTGCCGGCGGGCCCCTCAGAGCTGCGCAAGGAGTTTGAAGCGAATTTGACGCGATTTAAAGAGAAGCTAGGCCGCGCGCCGCCGGCGCAGCAGCGCTAAGCCCAGTAGCCCGCAGCCCAGCAGCAGCCAACTGGCCGGTTCCGGAATAGTCAGAGCTATGGCCCCAAAATCTGTGAAATCCGCCGATCCCGGTGTCCCCACGGCGCCGCCGTCTAACTCGATCCGGTGCAGCACTCCCAGATTGCCCGTCGGGGGGAACCAGATGGTATCAGAAAGGTGGTGGTTTGAGCCGCCGTTGTGGTAGACCACGAGCTGGCCGCCGCCAGCGCTTGGGCAGGTCCATGAGCCGTCGAAAGGCGCCCCAATGCACAGGCTGGTGGTGATCCTGGCCCAGCCTGGAACAACCGGCGTCCAGGCCTCCATCTCATCTTCAAACCCTCGAATGATAACTGGCGGCGGGTCTATGTAGTACCGGAGCAGGAGGGTTGCCGATTGGCCGTTAGGGACACTGAAGACGGGGTTGAGGCCCGAAACCGAACCGAACCACAGTTGCGGACCCAAAGCGCTGTTAACCGGGGTCACGCTCATATACGAGGGGTCGTAAGGGACGTAGCCCCCGCCGCCGGAGGCGGAGTAGTAAAAGTCTCTGACGACAAAACTCCCGATGCTGCAACCACCCGTGCCGTTAAGATCTATGTAACCCTGCAAGTTGCCAGTAGCGCAATCGGCAGGCGGGCTTCCCGGGACTATAGGACCGGCCAAG
Organism: uncultured Acidobacteriota bacterium; assembly: GCA_963725415.1. Lineage (GTDB taxonomy): Bacteria > Acidobacteriota > Terriglobia > Bryobacterales > Bryobacteraceae > CAVRZY01. The sequence continues at coordinate 34,475 of CAVRZY010000206.1, forward strand.
GCCGGCGCCACCGACAAAGCCCCAATCAAGAGTGCCAACAACCAATGTTTCTTTTCCATTCGTCTCCTCCGGGCTACCGCACGCGACAAGGATCGAGTTTAGTTCGGCTGGTCGGCACTGTCAAGGTCGTTTCGAGTACCCGGGGGTACCAGGACAAGGTGGGGTCGGGATCGGCGTGGTGCGGTACAATTCTGCCGTGAAGCGACTTGATGAACTGATCGTGGTGGGCCTGGCGCTGGCCGGGGCACTGGGAGCGCAGACTCCGAAGGGATCCGACTATTTCCCCATGGCAGTCTGGTACGGCGGGGGGAAGGCGCGGGCGCCCATGCTAGAGCCGGAGCCGCGCGTCAAGAAGGAAACCTGGCGCGGCGACCTGCGCCAGATCAAGAGCCTCGGTTTCAACGCCGTGCGTTGCTGGATGGATTGGGCCAGCGGCGAACCTTCCCAGGGGCAATACCGCTTCGACACGCTCGAGGTGCTACTCGAGTTGGCCGAGCAGGAAGGCCTCAAACTCATCCTCCAGGTCTACATGGATGCCGCACCGGACTGGGTCGGCAAGAAATTCCCGGATTCGCGGTTTGTGGCGGCCAGCGGCCAGGTCATGCATCCGGAATCCGCGCCGGGGTATTGCTTCGACCATCCGGGCGTGCGGCAGGCGACACTGGCGTTTTTGGAAGCGCTGGCGGCGCGGGCGCGGAAGTCTCCAGCCTTCCTGGGCTGGGATTTGTGGAGCGAGCCGCATGTCATCAACTGGGCCACGGCGACCTACATGCTGAACGCGGAGTTCTGCTTCTGCCCGCATTCGGTGCGGCGCTTCCGCGGCTGGCTGGAGAAAAAGTACGGCTCGCTGGAGAGTTTGAACCAGGCCTGGTACCGCCGGTTCGCATCCTGGGATGAGGTTGAGCCGAACCGGCTGAGCACCATCCTTTCGTACACGGATTACATCGACTGGCGCATGTTCATCCGGGAGAAGCTGGGAGAGGACCTCCGGGCGCGCTATCAAGCGGTCAAGCGCGTGGCGCCGGACCGTGTTGCCACCAGCCATGCGGCCTCGCCCAACCTGTTCACGTCGCCGCTCGCCGGCGACGGCAGCCCGGACGATTGGATCATGACCCGCCAGGTGGACTACTACGGCACTTCGTTCTACCCCAAGCACTCCTCGCCGGTGGGGCGCGACGTCGAATTCCGCGGAGGCCTGCTGGACTTCGCGCGCTCGGCGGGCTACAGCGGTGTCAACAACGGTTTCTGGATCGGCGAGCTACAGGGCGGGTTCGGCACGGTGGCCCTCAACGTCAGCGCGACCGTGACGCCGGAGGACCTGCGGGTGTGGACCTGGAGCGCCATCGCGCGCGGGGCCAAGGGCATCAATTTCTACGCCTGGTATCCGATGAGCTCGGGCTACGAGTCCGGCGGATACGGGCTGATCCATCTGGACGGAACGATCACCGAACGCAGCCGGGCAGCGGGAGAGATCGCGCGCCTGGTGGACCGCAACCAGAAGTTGTTCCTGGAGGCGCGCCCGGCGCGGGCGCAGGTGGCCATCGTTTACAACCCGCTCTCCTATCTGGTGGGCGGGCGGCAGCGCCCGGTGACGCCGGGGCCGCAGAGCGAGGTGGCCGGCATCGAGCGCAATTCGATGCTGGGCGTCTATCGAGCCCTGTTTCCCACCAACGTGCCCGTGGACTTCATCCACATCAGCGAGCTCTCCGGCGTGGTGACGGGGAAATACAAGCTGATCTACGTGCCGTTTCCGCTGATGATTCCCGAGAAGTCGGCTGGCGAGCTGGCCGAGTACGTGCGGGCCGGCGGGGCGCTGGTGGCGGAAGCGCGGCTGGGCTGGAATAACGAGCGTGGTTGGGCATCGGAGATCATTCCGGGACTGGGCCTGCACCGCGTGATGGGCTGCCGGGAGAGCGCCGTACAGACGGTGGCGGGGTTGCGAACGGAGCTGCACTGGACCGGGACGGAGATTCCGGGCGTCAAGCCCGGGGACCGGCTGCCTGGGCGGCTCTATGAGGAGACCCTCGAGCCCATCCTGCCCAACGGCCGGGTCGTAGCGAAATTCGCCAGCGGTGCGCCTGCCGCCGTGGTCTCGACGTTCGGGCGCGGCAAGACCCTCATGCTGGGTTCCTATCTTGGCGCGGCGTACGAAGGTCAGCCGGAGCCGGCTGCCCAGAGGTTCTTCGCCGGGCTGCTGGACTGGGTCGGCGTCGAGCGGCCAGTCAGCGTTTCCGGCAGCCAGGCCGAGGTTCGAGTTTTGGAATCGGGCCGCGAGAGAGTTGTGTTCGCGTTCAACCACCAGGCGCAGCCGGCTCAGACCGTGGTCACGTTGCGCCTGCCTGGGGGCGACTACGCGGGCGCTGACCTGGTGACCGGCCAAGCGGTCCCGGTCACGCCGGACGGGGCGGGGCTGAAGATCGAGAAGCGCCTCCCAGCGCAAGACGTCTGGGTGGTAAGGCTGACGCCGAAATAGACCAGTGGCTTCTGGTGCGTCTTTTTTCCAGCCCGGCCCGTATACAGATTGGATATGATCTTCGGAGCCGTGATGGAATGGGAGCGGCCGATGGCGGTGGAAGACGAGGCAGTCAAGCTCCGACGACGTGACCCAGAGACCTTAGTGGCCTTGGTGGGCCGCTATCAGCATCGGCTGTATCGCTACCTGCTGCGGCTTGTGCATGACTCGGCCGCGGCCGAGGATCTGTTCCAGCAGACTTGGCTACGCGTGGTCCAGAACATCCGGCGCTACGATCCGCGCAGGAGCTTTGAGGCGTGGCTTTTCTCGGTCGCTCATAATCTGGCAATCGATCATCTGCGGCGCCGGCAGCCGGAGAGCCTGGACGAGCCGGCGGCAAGCCGTGAGGAAGTGGCGGCGGCGGATCCGGATGCGTTGCAGCGCCTCCTGGCCCGCGAGCGAGCGGGCCTGCTGGAGGCGGCGGTGGCGGAGTTGCCGGCGGTTTATCGCGAAGCGCTGACGCTGCGCTTCGAGGAGGATATGAAGCTGGAAGAAATGGCGGAGGTGATCCACGCGCCGCTATCGACGGTGAAGAGCCGGCTGCGGCGGGCGCTGGAGGGCCTGCGGTGGAAGCTGGAGACGGAACTTGGCGGGGGAAAGTGAAGATGAGGGAGCACGAGTCGGTTCTAGAATTACTGGCCCTGGCGGTCGCCGGCGCTCTGAGCGTGGAGGAGCAGAGACGCCTGGAGGATCATGTGAGCGCCTGTGAACAGTGCTCCAGGGAACTGGAATCCTGGCGCGCGGTGTCGGTGGCACTGCGGAGGATGCCGACCCCTGCGGCGCCGCCGGAGATGGTGGAGCGCACGCGCGCGCGAGTCTTCGGCGAGCTGGCGGCCGCGGCCCAGCGCCGCTGGGATGATGCCGTGCTGGCGTTCCTGAGCTTGTTTGCGTGGGTGGTGGGCCTGACGGCCTGGGCCATCGTGCGCGTGCTGGGCAGCGGTTTGACGGCCTTGTTTGACGCGCAGTTCACGCAGACTCTGACCTGGATGAGCGTATCGAGCGTGCTGGCGTGGCTGACGGCCGGCGTTGTCGTGGTGCTGGTCGGCCATCGCCGCCGCGTTGCATGGAGGAGCCTATGAGCCGCTTTCGTGAAGAAGTTCGTTTGATTCCGGCAGTCGGGTGGTTAGTAGCAGCGCTGGTCTACGTGGGCCTGATTGTGCTACTGGTGGCGGTGCCCTACCAGACGGACCCGAAAATGATGGCCTGGCCGGTGTGGGCCAAGGCGCTGTTGGCGGCGCTGATCCCCGTGCCGCTGACTATCTACGCCCTGCTGGCCGCCTACATCTATGGGGACGCGCGGCGTCGCGGGATGCGCCACGTGCTGTGGACCCTGCTGGCGATTTTCATCCCTAACGGCATCGGGATCATCCTTTACTTCGTGCTACGCGATCCCCTGCTGGTGCACTGCACCCAGTGCGGGGCGGCGACGCGGTCCAGCTTTGCCTTCTGCCCGCATTGCGGGGCGGCGCTGACGCCGGCCTGCCCGCGGTGCAGGCGCTCCGTGGAAGCGGGCTGGTCCAACTGCCCCTATTGCGGCGCCAAGCTGTGAGTCAGACTTTCAGCCAGTCCACGCCCAGTTTTTTCAGGGCGTAGCCGGTTTCGCGGAGGTAGTCGCCGTAGGAGGTCATCCAGTGGAAGCCTTTCATCTCTTCGAGCAGCTTGGTGGCGTCGCCCTTGATCTCGACGTCGATCTGGCTGCGGCAGATGTGCAGGAAGGGGCTATCGACAATCTCGCCTTCGAAGCCCACCCACTTGCGCACGGCGAAATCGGGGACCAGGTTGGTCGAGCGCTGCCCCTTTTTCATTTCAACCTTGGGCGCGGCGCCGTAGTCTGACTCGAAGTGCGTCAGGATTCTCACTGGCTCGTAGCGCTGCCCGTCCATCTTGCGCGGCGCGGTGCAGTGGGCCAGAGTGACCAGCTTGTCGTGCGGATAGGTGGGGTCGTTCAGGAAAACGGGCTTGCCGGAAATGTAGTGCAGCAGGATGCCCGAGGGGATCACGACGAAATCCGACTCGCAGAAGGCCATGTAGCCTTCGTCGTTGAGGATGCTCAGGGGCAGGCAGGCCGTGGTCTCCGACATCGGCATGATGGTTCCCATGCATTGGTTGATGGTGATGGCGTCGGTGCGGGCTTCGTCCAGCAGGTCGCGGAAGATCTCGGTCAGCAGGAAGGAGTTCTGGACGAATTCCTTGGAGGTCTCCAGCGTGACGTTTTTCTGCTTAAGGTACTTGGCGGCTTCGTTGTGACAGCGTTTCACGAGGGCGTCGTTCTGGCGGGCGCGCTTGATGCGCTCGGCCAGATCGGGGTAGGAGACGGTCTGGATGTCGAGCTTCCAAACTTCGCGGGCGCGGTCGGGCGCCTTTCTGCCTCCCACGCCCCAGCCGCTGGGACCGCCCACAGCGACGATGCGTTTGCCCAGCGCGTTCTTCAGGCCGTAGAGCGCCCGCAGGCGATAGAGAACCTCGGCATAGCTGTCCACCACCACGTCCTCGACGCCCATGCCGGCGTGGCCATACTCATCGACGGTCTTGCGCAGGAAACGCGGGTGCGCGATCTCATACCACAGGTAGACCGGGCCGGAGCGGTGGCGGACGAACACCAGGTTCCACTTGTTGGTGGGGGTCAGCGCTTCCAGCGCTTGTACGCCGCCGCTGGCCGCGTACACCACCATCACGTCGTGGGCGCCTTTGGCGAGGGCGACTGCCTGATCGGTGTTCTGCACCGAGGCGAGGGGAAGGACCTCGATGGGGAAATCGGCCGAGGAGCTCATTTCCGCCAGCTCGCGGCGGATCCTTTCTTGTTCCGCGCTGGCGTCCTGCTCGGTCAGAAGGCCGCCCCAGGACCGCCAGCTCGTGGCCTGGCGGGGTTTGGCGATGCTGTAAAGCAGGGCCGGTTGGACCTTCAGCGGCGTCTTGATCGGGGTTTGGCGGGCCGGGTCCTTGCTTTGGGCGGACGCGCCGGATGCGGCCAGCGGCAGGGCCACCCCGCCCATGGACGCGGCTCCCAGGCCAGTCAGAAAGTTGCGCCGGCTGACACCGGCTTCAGGGCAATTCGCGCACAGCGGCGCTCCGCAGCAACGGCCCGCATTGGTTGAAGTCATTACACACCTCCCTGGGCGGTTTAGAGAATCCGATTGTCGCACAAAAGTCGCTAGCGGCTAGCCCAAGCTCGTCACGGCGCGGCGGATTTTGACTCTCCTCGGCGCCGTGGGCTGTAGAAGTGGTTTGTCTGCAACAGGGCTTCTTCGGAAACCCGATGCAGTGCGGACCTACCTTCTTGAAGGCTAGGCGAGGCCGTGGCAATATCAGCGCAGAATGTCGATGGCCGCCAGATCCAGCTGCGGCGCGTCACCACCCCGACTCCTGAGCAGTCGGTCCTGCTGGATCAGCTCGCGATCGTCCTCCCGGAGCGCTTCAGTTTTGACCGCGAATGTAGTGCAGACTTGGCGGTAGCCTGAACTGATTCCACAGGACTTAAATCAAATCCAGTCCCCTCTGTGACGAACTTAGTAGTCCGTTTCCTAAGTTCGCCCACGTATTCTGGGGCCGTTTCAGACAGTCCACGAGGTGATCGGCGAACATCAGGGACTGGGACTTGGAACGGCGCCAATCGGCCCGGCCAGCCCTAGTCGCTACATCGAAAGTTCGGGGGCGTTTGTTGGTGAGAAGGGGATTTCGCGCCAGGCACCGGCGGCGGATTGTCATTGGTAAACACTACGGCGTTAGACGGGACTATCGCGGTTGTCAACTTCCTTCTGCCGACGGCTTCTGGCCTTCGCGCCTGGCAATCGCCATGCTGGAAACGTCGTTCGCGCTGATCGACGCCATTCTCGGCAGTAGCCTGTTTTACTCCAGTCGGGCAACATTCCGCATCAAAACCGCTTGGTCGATCTGTAGCCTCGGCGCACGGGTGTGAACGGTGGTCACTGTTTGCCATCGAAAAGGCCTCTATTTTCAGTCTGGCCGTCCTGGCCCCGAACGTGCTAATTTGTCCACCATGCGATGCATTGTGCTTCTCGCTCTGGCCGCCCTCAATCTCCTCGCCCAATCCGACCCGCCTCTATCCGTGTCGGCGGGCTTCAAGATAGGCTCCCCCTTGAATGACCCTTCTGCCCGGAGCTCCGCCTTCTCGACATACGTCCAAAGCCGCTGGACCGGCGGACCCACTGTCGAACTTCACTTGCCCTACCGTTTCTCCGTGGAGTTCAACGCCCTTTATCGAAACTATCGCGCCAATAGTTCCTTCCCCTTTCAGTTGGGACCGAATGTGAACGTGTACACCACCACAAGCGTCCAGAAGACGAACGCATGGGACTTCCCTCTCTTGCTGAAATACCGTTTCCAAGTGGGATCAATTCGGCCATTCGTCAGCGCAGGCCACTTCTGGACCCACGAGTCTACCGAAGCGTCTGCATTCTACTTCTGCTCCGGGCCGCAAGGGTCCTGCCGACCCGCAGACTATCCCCTGCCGGACCCAGTCGGCGGACAATACCGCTCCTCCGCGACTCAGCGCGGCCCCGTCGGAGGCGCGGGTATCGAGTTCAAGACGCGCCACGTAATGATCTCCCCAGAACTGCGCTTCAGCCGTCCGACCTATGGGAACCCACGCGACAACCGGTTCACAGCCCTCGTCGGCTTCACGTTCGGGAAGAAGGAGTAACCATTGTCACCAGTGCTCGATAGCGGAAAACACCTCCCCGAACGCCGTCTCAAGGGAGTTGATTTCGGCCACTAATCGACGATACGGCCAACCCGGCGGGCCAAAAGCAAGCAGTAAATTGCCTCCCACCTAGTCGGCCAGTGTTTACTGATAGCTGGCGAGAACAGCCCTTACCACAATCGATCAGGTTGGCGGTCCAGAAACGGGGTTCGCGTCAACAACAGGGCGACCTCGGCAGGACTCCCGCCTCCTCAGAGTGTCCCGCTGTCCGCTTCCAGACGGTGCCGGATACGTGAGCGAATTTGCGAAACGGACGACTTAGGTTAGCCCGCGCGTGATAGGGTGCGCCAGCGGCCAGCGGCTTGCTAGGCGGCGTCTGCCGAACTCAACTCGCCGACTGTGGCGGGACTCTCAACGGGAGGCGGACCGCCCCAGATCAAGACATCGGGGCAAAGGTCGGCTCCATTGGGCCAAACCAGTGTGCCGGCCTCAATTCGCACCTGACGGAAGAACGCGGGATCCGAACGCACGGGCCCGAAGACCGGCCCCACGAGCAGCGGGGCGAGGTCGCGTTCCACCGTCCTGCCAGCGGTCAAGATCAGCCGCACACGGAAATCTTCCAGCGGCACCACCTCTCGGATCCGCGTCAAATTCACCCTAAGTCTCCCTCACTCCAGCGGCGCGATCGCCCGGAGAGGCTCTCCGCGCTGTGCCAACTCCCAATCCCCCGAAGAAGCGACTCACCTCCGGCACGTGGCAACTCTCCGACGCGGCAGCGCAGCGCACCCTGATAATACCAGGACCAGCCCGCCTCCAGGTTAAGACTTCCGGGGCATCCGACGGGCATGTACAGGCTGGCGTGACCGGGGTAACGGCGACAGCACCTACTTCTCATTGAACCACAGAACTCAGGTTGGCTTCGAGCTTCTCGTTGGCTTGGAGCATCTCGTCCCAGGTGACGAGGCGCTCGGGGTAGGCGGCCATGCGGCCCAGGATCGAGGTCAGGGTGCTCTCGGCGCCTTGGGCAGCGTTGTTGAGGTACTTGCCTGTGCGGATGCTCTCGATGAATGCCTTGACGTTGGCGATGGCGCCCTCGCGGAAGGTGTCGTCTTTTTCGGGGCCCTTCCAGGGATTGTCGCCGGTGATACTCACCGCGCCCCCGTAATGGGAATCCACGGTGCCGGCCGTCCCATAGAAGCGGATGCACATGTCGTGGAAGCCTTTCAGGAACTGGTTGGAGCTGAAATCGACCTTAACGTCGTTGGGATACCAGTAGGTGACGATGAAGTGGTCCCAGCAATCGCCTACATCCACCCGGGCCTTGCGCCCGCCGGTGCCGAAGGCCCGGATGGGGTGAGCCTGCATGTACCAGTTGGCGACGTCGAGCACGTGGATGTGCTGCTCGACGATGACATCGCCGGAGAGCACCTTGTCGAAGGCCCAGTCGCGCAGGCGCGCCTCGTCCGGCGGCATGCCGGGCTTGGACTGCGGGCGAAGCCGTCCGGTGTGGTAGAAGACATGACCCATCACGAGCGTGCCGATGTCGCCGCGATGCACGCGCTGAGCCGCTTCTTGAAAGACGGGCTGGGCACGGGTCTGGAAATCCGCCACAAAGCTGAGCTTGCCTTGCGCTTTCTGGCCGCTGGCGATGATGCTTTGACAGCCCGGCACGTCCACAGCCAAGGGCTTGGCCAGGAAGACGTGCTTGCCGGCGGCCACGGCGGCCGCGACCTGCTCGGGGTGATAGTAAGGCGGGGTCTCGATGATGACGGCGTCCAGTTTCGAGGCGACCAGTTCCTTGTAGCCGTCCAGTCCCAGGTGGGATCTGGAAGCATCGACCTTTAACTTCTGCTGGGTGGACTGGAGGCGGTCGCGGAAAACGTCGGCCAGCGCCACCACGCGCGCGCCGGCGTATTCGGGGAAGAACGGCCCGATCCAGTTGCCGCGCCCGCCGCAGCCGATGATGCCTACTTCGACGGCCGAGTTGGCCTGTGAGCCGAAGACGGTTTCCGGCTTGAGCAAGAGAATTCCGGTGGCCGCCGCAGAGGACTGAAGGAATTCCCGGCGTCCATTCAGCGGTCCAGGTGGATTCGACATGATGACCTCCGTGAGAAGATTCTATCGGAAGTAGCAAGGATTGCGCAGGCCGGAGGCTTGCCCCTTTGTGGGCCGCCGGAGTCACTGGGGATGGACAGTATTGAAAAACGGCCCGAACAGAGGCGGTGGGTGTGTATACTGGCTGGTGGCCGGGAAGACAAAATGGAAATCCCCGGCATGCTCGTGCTGTCCGCTGGGCAGGCGTTTTCTGGTTTGCGGGGTGGACGATGAAACGAGGCAAGCGGTCGGTTCTACCCACTATTCTCCTCACAGTTCTCTGCGGTTCTGCTGCTGCGGATTCCAGCGGGACCGCGGTCGTCAGCGGCAAGTCGAACATCTTTGCGGCGGGCCGCACCTCGGCTTTCAACGGAGCGCTTCCGCCCTCCTTCCGGTTCACCCCCGGAGCGGGTCAGGTGCTCAGCTTCTCGAGCGTCACCGGGACGGTGACCGCCAGTCCGACGTCCGGCCCCAATGGGCCCGACGGCGGCGGCGGGTTGCCCACCAACATCAATTCCTATCAGGGCATCTCCGGAATCGTCCACTCGAGCAGCTCGTTGTTCCTGGTGGGCGTATTCCTGGACGACTCGACGCCTGCCGATCCCGCGCCGGCCCGGCTCACGTTCACCGATGATAATTTCACCTCCCTTTCGCCTGCACTCCGCCAAGTGTTCTTCGTCGGGGATGGGCGCACTCCCGGCGGAACCTTGCATCAGTTCAACGTTCCGACCACCGCCACGCGATTGTTTCTGGGCTTTGCGGATGCCTACAGCTTTCAGGGCAATCCTGGCTATTACGACGATAACGGCGGGAGCTTTACGGCGACTTTTCAGATCGTCCTGGCGGGCGGCGGGGGAGGCTGCGGCACTTCGCCCCTGACCGTCGGCGCCAAGTCGAACATCTACGCGGCGGGGCGCGCGGCGGCCTTTAGCGGGGTGCTTCCACCGTGCTACCAGTTCACAGCCGGCGCGGGCCAGGTGCTCACCTTCTCCAGCGTCAACGGCACGGTGTCTCCCAACAACCAGGTTTGGAGCGGGCCGGACGGCAACACCTACACCACCAACATCTCCTCCTACCAGGGCATTTCCGGGATCAAGCACATCAGCAGCAACGGCAGAGCCATGTTTCTGGTGGGGGTGTTCCTGACTGACGCCACGCCCGCCGACCCCGCGCCTGCGATCCTGGACTTTTCTAACCGGGACAATTTCACGACGCTATCGCCGCTGATTGCCCAGACCTTCTTCATCGGGGACGGGTTCACAGGCACGGGCAGCGGCGCCCAGCAGCAGTTCGTGGTGCCGGCGACAGCCACCCGGCTGTTCCTGGGATTCGCTAATGCCCGGGCGTTTGTTGGGACTCCCGGCTACTATGACGAGGGCGTGGGCTCGCTGACCGCGGCGTTCCAGATCGGGCCGGGCGGCGGGGGCACTACCTGCACCTACACGCTGGATTCGGTGGGTGCCACCGGGCCGGCCTCCGGAGGGACGGGCAGCGTGAACGTGAGCACGGCGAGCGGCTGCGCCTGGACCGCGACCTCGGAAGTGAACTGGATCACGATCACCTCGGGCGCCAGCGGGACAGGCAGCGGGACGGTGACCTACTCGGTGGCGGTCAACACGGGGAGTTCCTCGCGAACCGGGAACCTGACTATCGCCGGACAGACCTATCCGGTGACTCAGGCGGGGGCCGGCGCCGGGTGCTCGTACGCAATTGCCCCCTCGAGCGCTGCGGCGCCCGCGGAAGGAGCCACGGGCAACATCGCGGTGGCCACGGCGGGTGGTTGTGCCTGGACGGCCACCAGCAGCGTCAACTGGATCACCATTACCTCCGGCGCGTCGGGGACAGGCAGCGGCTCGGTCAGCTACTCGGTGGCCACCAACACCGGGACTTCCTCGCGCACCGGAACGCTCACCATTGCCGGCCACACGTTCACCCTGACCCAGGCCGGGGGCGCGCCGGCTTGCTCGTACTCGATCGCCCCCGCCAGCGTGTCAGTGCCCGCAGGTGGGGCCCAGGGAACCGTGGCGGTAGCAACGGCGAGCGGCTGCTCCTGGACGGCCACCAGCAACGTGAACTGGATCACCATTGCTTCCGGCGCATCCGGCTCAGGCAGCGGGGCGGTGAGCTACACGGTGGCCCCCAACGCCAGCACGTCATCGAGGACCGGGACGCTGACCGTGGCCGGCCAGACGTTCACTGTGACCCAGGCCGCGGGCGCCAGCGGGCCTCAGCCCGCCATCAATGCCGGCGGCGTGGTCAACGCCGCAGACTATACTGCTAGCTTCGCCCCCGGGATCATCTTCTCGATCTTCGGCAAGAACCTGGCGTCGGGGACGAGAGCCGCCACTAGTGTCCCGCTGCCGGCCAGCCTGGACGGTGTTTCCGTGGAGGTGATCGACGGATCAAGAACGCTGGTGGCGCCGCTGTTCTTCGTCTCCGCGGAGCAGATCAACGCCCAGTTACCGTTCGACATCACCGGCACGAGCGTCCAGGTGCGGGTCCGCACGGCACAGGGGGTGAGCAACGCGCAGACCATCGACATCCTGGCGCCGAGCCCCCGCGGCTGTTCACCAAGACCCTGGACGGCCAGGGGGAGGCCATCGTAGTGCATGCCGACTACAAGCTGGTGACGGCGGACAACCCGGCTTCACCTTCGGAGACCTTGATTCTCTACCTGACGGGTCTGGGCGCCGTTTCGCCGTCAATCGCGGCCGGCCAGGTGGGTGGCGACGGGACGGCGGCCAGGCCGCTGAATCTGGTGAAGGATGAGGTTCAGGTGGAGGTCAACGGAAAGCCCGCGGTGGTCTATTTCGCTGGCCTGGCCCCTTATTTCGTGGGTTTATACCAGATCAATTTCCAGGTCCCCGAGGACACTCCGCAAAGGATGGCGGTGATCACGATACGGGTCGGCGGGCAGGAGTCCCAGTTCGCTGTGGGTTTCACGTGCGATAGGAAATGGCAGGCCGTGGCCTCCGCCTCGATCGGTACTGGGGGCGGCACCCTCACTGCGGGCCAGCTCACCTTGACGGTTCCGGCCGGCGGGCTGGCCAGCAGCAGCGAGATCAAGGTGGCCCAGGCCCCTGCCGAAGCCGCTCCGCAGCCCGATCGCGGCAGCCCGCTGTATCGAATCACCGGCCTGCCGGCCACCACCTCCGCGCCCATCACCGTGTCCATCGTGGCGACCGGCCCGGTTTCCTCCAATGACACCTACATTGTGGTGGAGGAGCCGTACGGAGGGGAAATGTTCCTGAAAGCCAAGGTGGAGGGCAACCGGGCCACTGTCACCCTCCCACCGCGGCAGGCTGTTCCCCTGGCCCTCGCGGCCAAGTCGCCATCGAGCAGAGCCTCTTGTGGAGTCCGCTCCTCGCTTCTCGCAGGAGTTGTCTCCGGAAGCTTCCGGCATCCTGGTCTTCGTCCTCTTGAACGTGCGGACCAAGCTGAGCCCTAATGAGATGTTCGAAGTGTTTTACACCACCGGCAGCCTCGTCGGGGACGCGCAAGCCAGTGATATCGGCCGGGACCTCGAGAACGCCGTCTACAAACTGGGTAATAGCGGTTTCTTCTCGGGGGAGTATATGCCGTGGGTATATAGGCGAGTCCCGGTCAGCATTGGGAAGTCATCAGACTTGATCGAGCCCTGGGGTTCCGTCCGGCGCTCTTCCTGGAGCGGTGAGACATCTTTGAGGCTGGACTACGAGTACATTCAGACGGCGCGTAGCTGGACGAAAGTGGCTCCTGGAGCAAACTTGCTCCAGGCTTGGGCCGGCCACCTGGTTTTCCACCTGATGCTACACTTGTGGGACCCGAAGGTTCCCTTCACCCGGCATCCCTGGTTGTGGATGGATGAAGCGGTGGCCGCATGGTTTGAACACGAGATGGCGGGGGTCTCCAACTACGTGCCCATCTTCTGGCTGGGTGGGGTGGGGGACTCATCAAGGCCCTCGTGGAACCTCCAAAGCACCGGACTGGAGTTCCCACCGCTAGAATCCCCGCCGATTCAAAGACCGTTCCATAACGAGGAAGAAGAAGAAATTTGGCGACTGGCTCTCGAAGGCCAGCTCGCCGTCCGCGCTCACGGTTACTGGGCGTCCACGTTCATCCACCACCTGAACGCCGGGCGCGCCGAAACGTGGCTGGGCTCCTTGTACATGCTGAGAGGACCCGCCGGCGTGGGCCCGAGTCCGGTGGAGGCTCTTCAGAGCTACGTCGTCAACCTCGGCGCACAGTGGGTGAGCTTCTGGGAGGAATTCGCCGGCGGACTTTTCTACGGCTCTGGCGGGTTCCGCAAGAACCCCGGGCCGGCCTTTGATCTGGTTGCTGATCGGTTTAGTAGTAGTGAACCATGGGTTGATCTCGGAGGAGAAAAAGCGCAAACCAGGACCATCTCCCGGCTCTGGGTCGCTCCCGACCTCTCCGCCACCGCCTACCACGTGGTCATGCCGGACAGTTGGCCGAAGAAATCCACCGTGACCGTCTCGGCGACCGGCGTCGGCGCGGTGGTCGTGATTCGGGAGATAGTACCTGGAAAATTGGACCCCTACAGAGGGACGAGAGAGTACAAAATAGGCGCCCAAATCGGCGTCGTGGCTTCCAGAGTGACCATCGACCTGGACACCTTCACACCGGGCCGCGACCTCCTGGTCGTGGTGGTCAATCCCCGCGCGGTCAAGCCGTTCCGCAGCACCACCCCGGTCGTGATCGAGTTCGCGCTCAAGGCCGAGACGGGCGGAGCAGCCTGCACAAACGACCTGTACAAGATCTCGCCTACCAGCGCGTCGATCGCCGCGGACGGCGGCAGTGGGAGCGTGACTGTGACCGCCCCGAGCGGGTGCGCCTGGACCGCTGCCAGCAACGCAAACTGGATCACCATCACTTCCGGCGCCCCGGGCGCCGGCAACGGGACCGTGCAGTACTCGGTGGCCGCCAACACGAGCACTTCCTCGCGCACCGGAACCCTTACCATCGCCAGCCAGACTTTTACTGCCACGCAAGCGGGAGCGGCCCCTCCTTCTCCAAGCGTCCCGGCGTGGCTCAAGGACCTGTCCAAAGCGAGTGTGACTTTCTGGAATATCCCGTTTGACTGCACTTGCAGCGGGACCGGGCTCTGCCCCGTGGCCACAGGAGTAGCCGTCGTGAGTTGGAGCTATGCCACCACCGAAGGCCCGACAGCAAACTCGAAACCCCTTACCTGGAATGGGCTGACTTTCTCCCTGGATGCGACCTACACGCTACCCAACGTCCCCGGTGAAACTATCCGCATAGAGATCTCGGGCACGCTGTCGGCCGATTTCAAGGTCCTGGAAACTCTCCGCATCAAGAGAACAGTAACTAGTGTGTTTAGTACGTACTCTACTGTTTCGCAGGTTGAAGTCATCGCTCAACTAATTCCGGTGACTATCTTCCAGGAAAACCAGGTGTCTTTCGCGTTGAGCAAGGCGCTGTATAACGCGACGCCAAGCCAATACGTGACAAACGCTGTGGCCACTTACACGACGACTTATGGTGGCGGCGGAAGTTGCACGCAGAAGCCCGACTGGAGCCGGTTCAGGAGTGATGCGAGCCCGGATTCCCCAATTGAGGTGAAGCTCACAAAGTGATCTGCCTAGTCGGCCCGTAATCCGTCCGTCACTACGCCCGGCGCCGCTCCAACGCCGGACTGTAACACCGCCGACGTGCTCATCGCCTCACCCAGGCGGTGCCAACCCACGCCCACACCGCTCACTCACGCTCGCGGCTCGGTTCAGAGCCTCGACCGTCAGGGAGCGGTCTGCGACGCCCCGGCTACGGACGGATTACGGTCGGGCCTCTCCGCCACGGCCACCACAGCCTCGGCGTTATCATGCCGAAGAACGGCCCGATCCAGTTGCCCCGGCCGCCGCAGCCGATGATGCCTACTTCCATGGCCGAGTTGGCCTGTGAGCCGAAGACAGTTTCCGGCTGGAGCAACAGAATTCCGGTGGCCGCCGCAGAGGACTGAAGGAAATTGCAGGTCCATTCAGCAATTCGGTTGAATTCGGCATGATGATCTCCGTGAGAGGATTCTATCGGAAGTAGCAGGGATTTCTCACCCGGCCAGGCCGCGCAGGCCGGAGGCCCGCGCCACCAGGGAAGTAAATTACTGCTGCTGGGGCTGGGCGGCCGTGCGGGCTGCGGAAAACTTCTCCAGATCCACCAACTGCTTCTTGACCTGGTCGATGTCCGAGGCGTCGGGCGCCAACTCGAGGTAGTTCTTCATGTGCTGGAGGGCGCCCGCATAGTCCTGCCTATTGGCCAGGATGACTCCCAGCAGGTGCTCGACCTGGGGAACGCGGTGCTGGGTGTCGAGTTTCAGGGCTTCGCGGGCACTCTTCTCGGCGACGTCGAGGTTGCGGAGGTTGAAATTGGCAACCGAGTTGTAGAAATAGGCGGTGGGGAAATCGAAGGGGTTGAGCTTCAAGACCCGGCTGGTAGTGTCGGCGACATCCTGCCAGTTGCGCTCCTGGACCGACAGGTTGGCCAGCTCGAGGTAGGGCTTGACGAACTTGGCGTCGGCGGCCAGAGCTTGGGCATAAGCGTTTCGGGCCGGCTCGAGTTGTTTGCGTTGCTGGTGAAGGAAACCCAGCTCGAACCAGGCGACGGCGTATCTTGGATAGAGCAGAACCGCCTTTTCGAACTGTGCCAGGGCTTCCTCGATTTTTTTCTTCCTTAGGGCCTCCTTGCCCTTGTCGTAAGCCTTCTTGGCATCCTTGGGGGCCTGGAGGCTGGTGACGCTGATCGTGGAGCCCTCGACATTCGCGAGGCGGTGCAAGATGATGGTACCGACATCGGGGTTGTCCATCATGCGGCGGCCGGCCAGGTTCACCACGTCAGATCGGAAGCCGGGCAGGGAGGCGCGGAGCTCGCAAGTCGTCAGGTCTCTCTCCGTGACCCCGCGGCCGGACCTTCCGATTGTGCCCGAGGACGGCGTACCGTAACTCCCCATGGGATCCCAGCCGGAACTCACGCTGGCATCCGGCATCACGTTCATGCCCTGGCCGAGCTGGAAACTGAAGCGGCCTTTCGAGTCGGTGTAGGCTTCCGGCCTGGCGACGCCGTTGCAGACGCGCTCGATCACGATTGAATCAGGCGGCGGCGTCCCGTCGTCCATCAACACCCGACCGGAGAAGAAGAAGGAGCGCTGGATTTCGGGGATGGTTGTGCGGTCGGGCTGGGCGCCGAGATCCGGCTGGCGGGTCTGATCCCGAGGAGACGTCGGGATGGTGGGCGTTGTGGGGATGCTGGGCGTCCGGCCGCCTGAAGTTGGAGAGGTGGGCGTGCCTCCGGAGGGCGGAGCGGGAGCCGGGGTTGGCGTTTGCGGCCCTGGGGACTGGCCGGGTGCGAGTTGCACGGCCAGCGCGGCTCCTATGGCCAAGCCGACCAGGTTGCGGAGAAGCTTTCGTTTTCTCATAAGGAAGCCCTCGCAGGGAGGCTACCTCATTATCTCACAGCGCCGCGTGGCCGGAGCCAAACAAGGACGCCAGCGGCGCATTCGGGCACAGCGGCCGTGCCAGGGAGATTGACGATTGAGGGATTGACGATTGCTGTGTCTGGCGCGGCGGTACACTGGAACGATCAATCGTCAATTGGCTGGGGACAGCGAGAGCGGTTCATCCGTTAGAATGGGGCTGAATCAGGTCGAGATATGAAACGAAGTCAAAACGTTATCTTAAGTCTGCCGCTGTTGTTGTTGCTGGCGGCTTGTTCTTCGGAAGCGCCCAAGGCCGCCGCAAAGAAAGTGGAGGAGCCCGCCCAGCCACCGGAACCCGTCTCGGCGCAGTGGGCTTTCCATCAGATGTATCTAGCGGCGCGAAGCTGGGCGGCGGACGCCCAGCCGCTGCGGCTGGCGAACGTTCCTCTGCCGGAGTTCAAGAGCGAGCAGGGGAAAGCGGGGGCTTGGCAGGCCACTTTCGTCTCGGATAGCCTGGGGCGCGCCAGGACTTTCACCTACTCGGTGGTTGAAACGGCAGGCAACCTGCACAAGGGCGTGTTTGCGGGGCTGGAGGAAGGCTGGTCGGGCAGAAGCGGGCAAGCCAAGCCCTTTCTGGTGGCGGCCTTCAAGGTGGACACCACGGCGGCCCTGGAGACCGCCCTGAAGAAGGGCGCAGAGTACGCTAAGAAGCACCCTGACATGCCGATTAATTTTCTGCTGGAGGCGACGCCGCGCTTTCCGGATCCAGTGTGGCGGGTGATTTGGGGGGAGTCGGTCGGAACGAGCGGTTTCTCCATTTTGGTTGACGCCACGACGGGCGAATACAAGCAGACATTGAGATAAGGATCGTGGAGGTCTGCGGCCCAGGTTCTACTTCTGGCGGGCCGGCCGGGATGGAGTGATAGAGGGCAGCTCCAGCACCGGGATCAGGGAACTGGTTTCCTTTTTCTCCGGCGGCCGGATATGGGTGGCCAGCTCCTCGTTGAGGGTGCGGACGAATTCCTCGATTTCTCCCTGCATAGCGGCCATCTTCTCGCGCATGTTGAGAATGATCTCGACCCCGGCCAGATTGACGCCGAATTCCCGGGTGAGCTTGAGGATGATCTCCAGGCGCGCGAGGTCCTGCGGAGTGTAGAGCCGGGTGTTGCCCTGGCTGCGGGAGGGTTTCAGAAGGCCTTCCCTCTCGTAGAGCCGCAGAGTTTGCGGATGGAGCTGGTACTGCTCGGCCACCGCCGAAATCATGTAAGCCGCTGCTTTGGGTCGTCCTTTAGCCATAGGTCAGGCCTCGACCTGCGCCCACATCTGCTGGCGGGGATCTTCCTGGTTGAGTTGGGCCAGTTCGCGCAAGATTTCCTTGGTGCGCTCGTCGCGCACCTTGGGGGCCTGGACCACCACCTCGACGATCTGGTCTCCGCGGGTGCTCTTGCGGGAATTGGCGACCCCCTTTTCGCGCATGCGAAACTTCTGTCCGCTTTGAGTGCCTGGAGGTATCTTCAGCAGGGCGCGGCCATCGATGGTAGGGACTTCAACCTTAGTGCCCAGCCCGGCCTCGGTGACGGTGACGGGCACGCGGATCTCGATGTTATCGCCCTCGCGCCGGAAAAAGGGGTGGGGTTCGACGCGCACGGTGATGTACAAATCTCCAGAGGCGGCCCCCAAGGTGCCGGCGTTACCTTTTGCGGCCACCCGCAGGCGGGTTCCGGTCTGCACGCCGGGAGGGATGCGCATCTCGACGGTCTCGGTGTGGGGAATGCGGCCATCGGTATGGCAGGTGGGACAGGCGTTACGCAGGCGCCCGCCGCCGCCGCAGCGCGGGCAGGTAAGGGTGAATCGCATCGCACCAGCCGCCTGCGTGACGTTGCCCGTGCCGTTGCATTCCGGGCAGGCGCTGGCAGAGCCGCCGGCGGCGCCGGAACCGCCGCAGGTTGGGCAGACATCGTGGCGAGCTACGTTCAAAGTCACCTGGGTGCCGCGAATGGCCTCCCAGAAACCGATGTTGAGGGTGTACTCGAGGTCGGTACCCTTCTGAGGAACGGCCTTGCGCTCCTCTTCACGGGCGGCCCGACCAAAGAACTGGCTGAACAGATCGCGGAACCCGCCCCCAGGGGCCGATTCGGCTGGCCTGCCGCCGCCCCGGGTAAAGAAATCAGTGAAGTCAAAACCGCCGAAGTCCATGCCCGGACCGTACTGGCGCGCGCCGCCGGCGCCAGGACCGGCCTCGGAGTAGAAGCCATACTGGTCGTACGTCTGCCGCTTCTTGGAGTCGCTGAGGACGTCGTAGGCTTCCTGGACTTTCTTGAACCGCTCTTCGGCGGCCTTGTCGCCGGGATTCAGATCGGGATGATACTTGCGCGCCAGACGGCGGTAGGCTTTGCGGAGCTCCTCGGGGCTGGCGTTGCGCCTGACGCCCAGCCTCTCGTAATAGTCCTGCGTCGCCGGCATTGTTTTTTGCCTGTAGCCTGTGGCCTGTAGCCTGTAGGAGTGTAGCTGGAGGCCAGCGGCGCTTCCTACAGGCCACAAGCTACAGGCGGGGAATTACTTTTTCTCTTTGTCGTCCACGTCAACGAACTCGGCGTCCACGACGCTCTCTTTCTGCTTGGCATCGGAGGCCGCCCGTCTGCCACCGTCATCGCCCGGGCCTGCCCCGGCGGCTTGCTGCGAGGTGGTCTTGTACATGGCTTCAGCCAGCTTGTGGGTGGCCTGGGTAAGCTTGTCGAGGGCGGCGTTGATCCGCTCGACGCCCCCGCCAGCCATGGCCTTCTTGGTTTCCTCGATAGCCGATTCGATGTTCTTGGCATCGGCTTCGCCGATCTTGTCGCGGTGCTCGCGCAGCATCTTCTCGGTGTTATACACCATGGCGTCGGCGCGGTTACGAGCTTCGATTTCATCTCTGCGGCGGCGGTCATCGGCGGCATGCGATTCGGCGTCCCGAGCCATCTTCTCGACCTCCTCCTTGCTCAAACCGGAAGAGGAGGTGATGGTGATCTGCTGCTCGTTGCTGGTGGCCTTGTCTTTGGCCTTGACGTTGAGGATGCCGTTGGCGTCGATATCGAAGGTGACCTCGATTTGAGGGATGCCGCGGGGCGCCAAGGGAAGGTTCCCCAACTGGAAGACGCCCAGCAGGCGGTTATCCATGGCCATAGCGCGCTCGCCCTGGTAGACCTTGATCTCGACCGAGGTCTGGCTGTCGGCGGCGGTGGAGAAGATCTCGCTCTTGCGGGTGGGAATGGTGGTGTTGCGCTCGATCAGCCTGGTGAAGACGCCGCCTAAGGTTTCAATGCCCAGGGAAAGCGGGGTGACGTCCAGCAGCAGGACATCCTTGACCTCGCCGCCCAGCACGCCGCCCTGAACGGCGGCGCCGACGGCCACCACTTCGTCCGGGTTGACGCCCTTGTGCGGCTCTTTGGCGAAGAAGTCCCGGACCATTTCCTGGACGCGCGGGATGCGAATCGAACCGCCCACCAGCACCACTTCGTCGATTTGCGCCGGGGTGAGCCCCGCATCTTCCATGGCCCGCTTGCAGGGGCCCAGCGTGCGGTCCAGGATGTCCTGAACCATCTGCACGAACCGCGCCCGGGTGAGTTTCATGACCAGGTGCTTGGGACCCGAGGCATCGGCGGTAATGAAGGGCAGGTTGATCTCGGTTTCCAGCAGAGTGGAGAGTTCGATCTTGGCCTTTTCGGAGGCTTCCTTGAGGCGCTGGAGGGCCATCTGGTCCCTGGAGAGATCGATGCCGCTCTCCTTCTTGAAGTCATTGATGATCCACTCGATGATGCGCTGGTCGATGTTGTCGCCGCCCAGGTGGGTGTCGCCGTTGGTGGATTTGACTTCCACGACGCCCTCGCCGACCTCCAGAATGGAGATGTCGAAGGTGCCGCCGCCGAAGTCGTAAACGGCGATGGTCTCGTTCCTCTTCTTATCCAGGCCATAGGCCAGCGCGGCGGCGGTGGGCTCGTTGATAATGCGCATGACCTCCAGGCCGGCGATCTTGCCGGCATCCTTGGTGGCCTGCCGCTGCGAGTCGTTAAAGTAGGCCGGCACGGTGATGACTGCCCTGGTGACCTTCTCACCCAAGTAGGCCTCGGCGGCCTCCTTGAGCTTGGTCAGGATCATGGCGGAAATTTCCGGGGGGAGTGTTTCCTGCCCTGGACCTCGACCCGGGCGTCGTTGTTCTCACCCCGAACCACCCGGTAAGGCACGAGCCTGGTTTCCTCGGTGACCTCGTCGAAGCGGCGCCCCATGAAGCGCTTGATGGAGAAAACCGTGTTCTCGGGGTTGGTGACGGCCTGGCGCTTGGCCACTTGGCCGACCAGTCTTTCCCCACTCTTGGCAAAGCCGACCACCGAAGGGGTGGTACGGGAGCCTTCCTGGTTAGGGATGACGACCGGCTGGCCGCCCTCCATGACGGCCACCACCGAGAAGGTAGTGCCAAGATCGATGCCGATAATCTTGCTCATGTTGCTCGAAGCCTCCTATGAAGACCGGGAATCAATGGTTGTGGTGTAGCTCGCCACTCTTAGTACAATTCTATTATCAATCTTTAGTCCGGGACTGTCAAGTTGGGCTGAGGATCGGGTAATTCGGGTACAGGCCACGAATTTCGCAAAGACGGCGAGATTCGCGCCTCTCCCCGAATTACGTGGGGGCGTGGGTCGGGTAATTCGGGTACAGGCCACGAATTTCGCAAAGACGGCGAAATTCGCGCCAGTCCCCGAATTACGCGGGTCGGGTAGTGAGGACGGGTAATTCGGGTTTCAGAATCAACGAATTGGAAGGGAAACCAGCCTGCCATTTCCCGACGAAAAGAGGCTGTTAGCCGGTCAGGGACCAGTGTTGGCCGAAAAGAAGAGGAAAGCCCGGGTGGGGGATGGTAGGTTTGGGCCATGGATGTGAACGCTATGAAATCGGTACTCGGGACCGGGCTGGTGGTGTTCGGTTCGGTCTGGCTTTTGGATAAACTGAACATGGTGGACTTCCGGGAGTGGGTGGAATTCTGGCCAGCCATTCTGGTGGGGGTGGGAATCGCGTTGCTCCTGGAGAAGGACGGCAGGCATCAGGCCCGGTCATAGCAGCCGAGCGACAGGCCAGCAGGGAGGTTGAAGATGAGACGGGAAAGGCGTTCCGAGCTCAGCCCCGGGCTGATGGGCGGCGTCATCATTATTCTGATTGGCGTAGTGTTGCTGTTGGACCGGACCGAGATTGTGCACGCCATGCACCTGTTCCGGTTCTGGCCTCTGATTCTGGTGATCGTAGGAGTGGCCCGGCTGCTGCAACCTTGCGGGATGAGCGGCCGGGTGCTAGGCGGGATTCTGGTGGTTTTGGGCGCCCTGCTCCAACTGGACAACCTGGGATACTCAGCCATCCGCTTCGAACACCTCTGGCCGCTGCTGGTGATTGCAGTGGGTCTGATGCTGGTGGGCAGAGCGCTGGAGGCCAAGCGGGTTTACGGCGAATCGGGTCCCTCTCAGTCGGTTTCGAGGCTCAACGACTGGACGGTGTTTGGTGGCATCGAACGCCGCATCGCGGCGCAGGATTTCGAGGGCGGGGAGGTGCTGGCGGTTTTCGGTGGTTCGAAGATCGATCTCAGCAAGGCGGGCATGAAGGGCAACCAGATTGTGATCGATGTGAACACCATCTTCGGGGGCGCGGAGATTCTGGTTCCGGAGGACTGGACGGTGAGCATGCAGGGCAACGGCATCTTCGGCGGGTTTGCGGACAAGACCCGGCATCGCCGGCCAGAGGAGGGGGGTTCGACGCGCCTGCTCATCGTGCGGGGGATGGCGCTGTTCGGAGCGGTGGAAGTAAAGAACTGAGGCCGAAGCATGCATCCTGTCCTGGCCCGAATGAGCCGGCTTGGTCTGTATTTGGCGGCCTGGATTCCGCTCACCGGGATGCTGGTGTACCTGGTGGCCGCGCCTACGGGGCTGGGTTGGCCGGAAACCGCGGCCATTGTTGTTCCGCTGTGCCTGATTTACGCCTTCGTGTGCCTGTCGGCGTGGTATTCCTGCCGGATGACGCCCCTGGCGCGGTCGGGTGTACTGCGGCTGATCCTGACCCACATGACCACAGCGGTTGTTCTCAGCGCGCTGTGGGTGCTGGCGGGGAGGGCGCTGGCCGGGGCGCTGTCCGGCTGGGTGGCCTTTGCAGGCTTCGAGCAGGACCGGTTGGCCAGGCACGTGGTGCCGCTACTGCTGGCGGCGGGAATGTTCCTGTACCTGCTGGCGGTGGCTTTTCACTATGTGCTGCTGGCCGTGGAAGCATCGCGCCAGGCTGAGCGGGGCGAGATGGAGGCCCGCGTTCTGGCGCGGGAGGCCGAGTTGAAGGCCCTGAAGGCGCAGGTGAACCCGCACTTTCTGTTCAACAGCCTGCACTCGATCAGCGCGCTGACGACTGCGGACCCGGCCCGGGCGCGCGAGATGTGCGTACTGCTGTCGGATTTCCTGAGAAAGACGCTGGGGCTGGGCGAGAAGAGCGCCATCCCGCTGGAGGAGGAGATTTCTCTGGTGGACAGCTTTCTGGCGGTCGAGAAGATGCGGTTCGGTTCCCGGCTCAGAATCCAGGAGGCGGTCGAGGAGGACTCCAGGCATCTGCTGGTGCCGCCGCTGCTGCTGCAACCGCTGGTGGAGAACGCCGTCACGCACGGGGTCGCCAATCTGCCCGAAGGCGGGTGGATCCGGCTGGAGGCGCGGCGGGCGGGCGGCGGCCTTTTGATCGTGGTCGAGAACGCTTTTGATCCGGAGACGCCCTCCCGGCGCAGGAACGGCATGGGGCTGGCAAACGTGCGCAAGCGGCTGGACGCCCGCTATGGCGCAGGGGCCAGCTTGAATGTCAGAGTGGCTGACGACTGCTACCGGGTCGAGGTGACGCTCCCGGCCGAGGAGGCGGAGGCGGGCGCATGAGCGGGGAAGCCGGGAAGAAGATCGGCGCCGTCATCGTGGATGACGAGGAACTGGCGCGGAAGCTTTTGCGCGAGCTGTTGGAGACTCACCCGGAAATCCAGGTCCTGGCCGAGTGCGCCAATGGTTTCGAGGCGGTCAAGGCGGTAGCGGAGTTGAAGCCCGACCTCCTGTTCCTCGATATCCAGATGCCGAAGCTGGACGGCTTCGAAGTTCTGGAGCTGATCGGCGCGGACATTGCGGTGATTTTCGTCACCGCTTACGACACCTACGCCATGCGCGCTTTCGAGGTTCATGCGGTGGACTACCTGTTGAAGCCCTTCAGCGGGCCGCGTTTCGAGGCCGCTCTGGAGCGGGCCAAGAGCCGGCTGGGGCAGAAGATGGCTTCGGTCGCGGAGCTGGCCGCGGCGGCGCGCCGGCCCGCGCAGTACCTGGAGCGCATCGCGGTCAGGGACGGTACGAAGGTGCACATCATCCCGATCGCGAAACTCGATTACGTCGAGGCGCAGGACGACTACGTGGCGTTGTCGAGCGCAGGCGTGAAGCATCTCAAGCAGCAGACCATCGCCAGCCTGGAGGCGGGCCTGGATCCCTCGCGGTTCGTGCGCGTTCACCGCTCCTACATCGTGAACCTGGAGCGGGTGGTCAAGATCGAGCCTTACAGCAAGGAGAGCCGTGTAGCGATTCTGCGAGACGGCACGCAGCTTCCGGTGAGCCGGGCCGGATACGCGCGGCTGAAGGCGCTGCTGGATGAGAGAAGGTGACCGGCGCGGTGGGCGTCACGCTTTGGGGTGGGCGCGGTCGTAGACGGCCATCAGGTCGGTGAGGGAGACCTGGGTGTATTTCTGGGTGGTGGAGAGGCGGGCGTGGCCCAGGAGTTCTTGAATGGCTCGGAGATCGGCGCCGTCGCTGAGCAGGTGGGTGGCGAAGGCGTGCCGGAAGCTGTGGGGGTGAATGGAGGGGTCTCCAATGAGGAGGGTGGCGTAGAGCTTAACGATGCGGCGTACGCCGCGGTCGGTCAGCCGGCGGCCCAGATGGTTCACGAACAGGCCGTGCTCTCCGGGTTTAGCGCTACGCTGGGCGAGGTAGCGTTGGAGGGCCGCGGCGGCTTTCGAGCCGAAGGGCACCTGGCGCTCCTTGCGGCCTTTACCGCGGACGCGCACCCAGCGCTCGCTCAAGTCGAGGTCTTCAAGGTTCAAGCCGACCAGCTCGCCGACACGAGCTCCGCATCCGTACAGCAGCTCGAAGATGGCCAGATCACGGGCCGGGTGCGGCTGATCGAGCTGGGCTTCGGCCACTTGATCCAGTAAGGTATTGGTCTGCTCGGCGGTCATCACGCGCGGCAGAGTCTGCGGCGCTTTGGGAGTGCGCAGCAACCGCGGCGTGTTGACTTCCACGACGCCTTCCCGGACAAGGTAGCGAAAGAAGGAACGCAAGGCAGCCAGTTTTCTACGCAGGGAGAGGGGGCTGAGGTTGCGGTGGTAGAGGTCCCCCAGCCACTCGCGCAGGGCCAGCGTGTCCAGCTCCTGAGGCCTGGGAGGGTGGCCTGCTGGCGGCGAAAAATACTGGAGGAACTGCTGGAGATCCGAGCCGTAGCTGCGGATGGTGTGCGCGGAGACATTCTCCCGCTTCAGCTCTTCCAGAAAGCGGTTAATGTGGGTCTCGAGCTCGGACAAGTTGATGACAGTTTACCGCAGATTGTCCAGGGCGCGGCGGCAGATCTCGGCGTGGCGGGCGCGGCGGTCGTGGCGGAGGAGGCGGCGAGTGGCCTCATCCAGCAGCGGCAGCAAATCAAAGGTTATGTTGGCGGGCTGGTAGTTGCGAGGGTCGGCCTGGGAAATGTAGTGGCACAGGGAACCCAGGGCGGTGTGGCGGGGGAAAGCGCGCGGCTGCTCGTGGCGGGCCAGGGCCGCGGCGTGGCGCCCAGCCATCAAGCCGGTGGCGATGGCCTCGAGGTAACCCTCTACGCCGGAGAGCTGGCCCGCAAACAGGATGGTGGGCTTTTGTTTCAATTGCAGACTGGCATTCAGCAGCGCCGGCGCGTTGACGTAGGTATTGCGGTGCACCTGGCCGAAACGAATGAATTCGGCGTTCTCCAAGCCAGGGACCATGCGCAGGATGCGTGCCTGCTCGGGGATGCGCAGATGATTCTGCAAGCCGACCAGGTTGTAGCTGTCGGCGCGCAGGTTCTCCTGCCGGAGTTGCACGACCGCGTAGGGCCTCCGGCCGGTCCTGGGGTCGGTGAGGCCCATGGGCTTCATAGGTCCGAAGCGCAACGTGTCGCGTCCGCGACGGGCCAGCTCCTCGATGGGGAGGCAGGCCTCGAAATAGGGAACGTCGCCGGGAATGTGAGTAGCAGCGCTTTGCGCCGCCAGCAAGGCATCGACGAAGCGCTCGTATTGATCCTTGTCGAGCGGGCAGTTGAGGAAGTCAGCGCTGGAGTCAAGCGATTTGCCGTAGCGGGAGGCGCGAAAAGCGATGGAGAGGTCCAGCGAGCCAGCCTCGAGGATGGGGCTGATGGCGTCGTAGAAGAAAAGGCGCTCTGCGCCGGTGAGCTGCGCGATGCTGGCGGCCAGCGCGTCGCTGGTCAAGGGGCCGGAGGCCAGGATCACGATTCCGTCCGGAACGGTTTGGAGCTCTTCTCTGCGCACTTCGATTCGCGGGCTGGAGGCGATGCCGGCGGTGACGAGGTCGGCAAACACGTCGCGGTCCACCGTGAGCGCGTGGCCGCCGGGGACGCGCGCCTGCTCGGCCGTGTGGAGCAAGAAAGAATCCAGGCGGCGGAGTTCCTGTTTCAACAACCAGGGGGCCGTGTCCTCCTGCTCGGTCTTGAGGGAATTGCTGCACACCAGCTCGGCCAGGCGATCCGTTTTATGCGCCGGGGTCTGGCGCGTGGGACGCATCTCATAAAGGATGGCGCGCAGGCCGGCGTGGGCCACCTGCCAGGCGGCCTCGCATCCGGCCAGCCCTCCGCCGACGATGTGGATGGGGTGATTCAAGGATGATTGATTCATTGATGATTGATTCATTGACGATTGCACTGTGGCCGCTGGGCGTGCCTCCGCCAATCGTCAATGAGAAAATCGGCAATCTAAAGGTTATCCCACTTTTTTGGAGACCTTGTGAGCGCGCAGGAACGAGGAGACACCAAATCCGGCCATGACGACGATGAACAGACCGGTGAGGATGACGCGGAAGAAACTCTCGGCGTCCCCCTTGAACTCGCGGAAGCTGCGCAGGGCGGAGGGGACGGCCAAGCCTGCCAGAACGACGAAAAGAAAGCCGATGATCTGGTTCCAGAGAACGCGCAGGGGACGGATCACCCCAGGCAGAACGTGAGTGAACAACTGGCGGGCGCGCGAAATGGAGAACATGAAAAAACCCTCCCCCATCGTAGCAGAGCGGCTACAAACGGTTGGGAAACTGCCGATCTGTAAACTAGGTCTTGAGAAAGCTGGCGCAGTTGACTACAATCAAAGCGGGGTAGGACCCGAATCGGATGAAACGGGAGACCCGGGTGCAGCATCCACCAGAAGGGGATGATATCCTGAAAGTGGGAAGAGGAAGGGGGCAGGCAGTGGAAGAGAAACTCAAAGCCCTGATGCAGGAACTGGGGAACGCGATTAACGAGTCGCTTTCCGATTCCGATCGAATTGCGGCAGCCATCGGAGACATCCGACGAGCGGGCTACGACGTCTTTTTGGTGTTAGAGGCCACTATTGGTTTCAACCGACGGGACGAAGCTGCCGAGGGAGATCTTCCCGCTGAAGCCGAAAGCGAGCGGCCGGCCCATCCCGGTGCCAGCCGGGAATTCGAGTCGCGGACCCGGATCAAGTGGACCTCGCAGGACCAGAAGTTCCTGAGGGCCTTGAAAATCGCCATTGACGAGGATTCCCACTAGCGGGGCCTGCGAGCTCAAACCAACCAGCTACCTGAGCGCTAAAACTTAGCACGGCAAGCCGCCAAATAACGGAGCCAGCCTTGTCTGTGGGCAGAGGGGCCGTGCCGGGGAATTGACGATTGCTGTGTCTAGTGCAGGGCTACATCGGTCTGAGGCTGAGCCGCATTCGCGCTCATGGTAGCAATTGGCGGTAAACTGACCAGGTCTTTTCGACAGCGGCCGGCCAGGTGAACTGGCTGGCCCGAATCCTGCCCCGGTTAATCAGATCCTGTCGCAAGGTTTCATTGTTAGCCAGCTCGAGCAGACCGGCGGCGATGGCTTCCACATCTGTAGGATCGACCAGGAGCGCAGCGTCTCCGGCGACCTCGGGAAGGGCGGAGCGGTTGGAGGTGAGAACGGGCACGCCCCAGGCCATGGCCTCCAGAACGGGCATCCCGAAACCCTCGTCCAGGGAGGGGAAGGCCAACATGGAGGCGCGGCGATAGAGGCTGGCAAGTTGGTCAGTGGAAACGTAGCCGCGCACTTCAATATTGTCGCGCCGCGGGCTTGTCTGGATTGCACGCAGGATCTCTTCCGCGCCGAAGCCGAACGAGCCAGCCAGAACCAGGCGCCACTCGGGGCCGAGCTGGGTGAAGGCCTCGATCAGACGGCTGACGTTCTTGCGGCGCTGAATGGCGCCCACGTGCAAAAGCATCGGCTCGCGCGCCGGATGGGGCCGGGCGGCTGCCTCCGCCGGGCTGCAAACTGGGAATCGCACTCCGTGCGGAATCACGCGCAGGCGAGTGGGTTCGACGCCCAGCACCTGCTCGACTTGCCGGGCCGTGAATTGGGAAACCGTCACGATCAGATCGGAGTTCGCCGCGGCGTGCCGGGCGAGCTGTTGGAAGCGGCGGCGGAATTCGGGCGTCGAGTAGTCCCCGGTCAGAACGAAGAGATCGTGGAAAGTAGTGACGGTCCGGCGCAGCCGCACGGTGGGAAGTCGTTGATTCAATCCATGGAACAGGTCCGCGGAACGGGGAACCCAGGGTTCCTGAAGCAGGCGCCGGCGGCAGTTAGGGGGCAGAGGCGCCGAAAGAGAACGGATGAACCGCTGTGGCCGGTAGCAGAACAGCAATTGAGCCTCGGGGTGTGCGGCCGCCAGCCCGGCCAGGATCTCGCGCGAGTAGAGGCCCACTCCCGACAGGTGTGCTCCCAGGCTGTAGGTGGCGTCCAGGGCGATCTTCACGGCTCATCGGATATGATACCGTTGGCCATGGGGGCAGGGGGTCAGGGTTGGGGGTTTACGCAGTTTCTGCGTCGCGATCCTCGGCGCTGCCCGAATCGCGATGCACGAACGCATCAATCTGCTGGAACAGCAGTTGTACGGGACGAATCTCCAGGAGGGAAAATATGGTCCAATCGGCGGCAACTGGGAGGAGCACGGAGCGGTTACCAACCTGGATGTTCTTGGTCAGCCTCTGGGAGACAACCCGTGCTATTTGTTCTCGAACCTTGGCCGTGGGCTCAGGCCGTTCCAAGAGCGCCAGCAGAGCCGGACCGCTCCAGCGGAACAGCTTGTCGGCGGCCGAGAGTCCTTGGGCCAGGTGCTGGGTAAAGAACAGCAGCAGTTGATCCCCTACCGCATAGCCGAAGCGGCTGTTGACGAGGTTCAGGCGCTCGAGTACGAGAATGACCGCATAGACGCGGCGGTTCTCCTGGGCGGCGGCCAGCATAGCCGCCTCAGCTTCGGCCCTCTCGTGCAAGCCAGTGACCGGGTCCCTCCTGCGGGTTGGTTTCGGGGCGATGCGTTCCTGCGACTGCTCGAGGGCTTCCTTCAGTTCCGTGACCGCGCGTGTGGAATGTTCTCTCTGGCGCACAATCTCGCCCCGCAGGTTATCCAGACATTCCGACATGCGCAGCTTGGCGGTCTGGAACTCCTCGATCATGGTGGCCTTGTGGAGCTGGGACTCAATGGTCTGAAGACGGGAGGTGGAAGTCTCGCCGCCGGTAGCAATCGCAGTCATGGTCTTGGTGAGCATTCCGATCATGGCCTGGAGTTCGCCACATTGGATGTGGAGGTATTTGGAGGTCTGTTTGTTATACTCTTCCAGGGCCTTGAGGGTGGAGCCGGCCAGCACCAGCACTTCCGAGGCCGAGGGCTGCTCACCCAGGCTCTCGTGAACCTTGCGGATATCCTCCCGGAACCTGTCGTAGTCGGCGGCGTCGCCTTTGACGGCATGCATCTCGATTCCCTGGAGCAGGAGGTGGATCATGCGCAGGGCGGCACTGGCGACCTGCTCGGGGCGGCTGTCCAGATATTTCTTCAGGGAGATGAACATGCCTGGTCTAATATCGGCAGGGCGGGCCAAAGACATTACGGCGCGGCGAGGCCGTGACCAAACAACGGCACCCGCGGGGCGGGCGGGCCCAGAGGGAATTGACGATTGACGATTGCGAGATTGAGGATTGCTGTGTCTGGCGCAGCGGTGGAGTGGGGTCGTCCATGGTCAGTTCGCCGGCCACGCCGAAGGTGGGGAAGTTGCTTCAGGGCTTGTAGCGCTTCAGTCTTCTGTACAGGGTGGTGCGTCCGATGCCCAGCAAGCGGGCGGCCAGGGTCTGGTCGCCGTGGGTGAACTCCAGTGCTTGGAGGATGGCCTGTTTCTCGGTTTGTTCCAGCGTAATCACCGGAGAGGGCGGCGGCGCGGGGGCGGCCGAGGGGGCCGCGAGCGCTTCGGCCTTCTCCGCCAGCAATCTGGATTGCAGACTGGTGGGCAGGTCCGCAGTGTGCAGCACCGGCCCGGAATTCATCGCGACCATGCGCTCGATGCAGTTCTGCAATTCGCGCACGTTGCCGGGCCAGTCGTAGGCAAGCATGGCATCCAAAGCGCCCGGCGAAAGCGTGTGGCGGTTCCCATAGCGGGCCAGGAAATCGGCCAGCAGCGCCGGGATGTCCTGCTTGCGCTCGCGCAGGGGCGGCAGGCGCAAAGTGACCACGGCGAGCCGGTAGTAGAGGTCTCTGCGGAATCCGCCGCGCTCAACTTCCCGCGCCAGATCGCGATTGGTGGCGGCGATGATGCGGAAGTTGGCTTTGCGGCGGGCCAGCGATCCCACGGGACGGATCTCTTTGTCCTGGATGACGCGCAGCAGCTTGGCCTGCATGCCCAGGGGGAGCTCGCCGATTTCATCGAAGAAAGCGGTCCCGCCTTCGGCCAGGTCCAGGAGCCCGGTCTTGCTGGCGAGGGCCCCGGTGAATGCGCCCTTAGCGTGGCCGAACAACTCGCTCTCCATCAAAGTTCCGACCAGCGCCGAGCAGTCGATGGGCACGAACGGCCCGCTGGGGTCAAGCTGATGAATGGCGCGGGCCACCACTTCCTTGCCGGTGCCGGTCTCGCCCAGCAGCAGCACGGGCGATCGGGAGCGTCCGAGCTTCTGGATGCTGCGACGGATCTCGAGGACCTGCGGGGACTGCCCTGCGAGAACGGGCGGACGATCGCAGAACTCATTGGACACGGCGGCTTAAATTATAGTGCGCGTGAGGGGGCCTCTACTCTCACTACAAAAGCTGCTCGAACCTCAGCGCGCAGCCGTTGGGCCAGGACGGAGGCG
Organism: uncultured Acidobacteriota bacterium; assembly: GCA_963725415.1. GTDB lineage: Bacteria > Acidobacteriota > Terriglobia > Bryobacterales > Bryobacteraceae > CAVRZY01. Next base: position 65,570 of record CAVRZY010000206.1, read on the forward strand.
GCCTTCCGGGGTGGACTCGCGACCCACCAGGACCCGCCACACCGGCGGGTTCCCGTCGCGGAGCTGGAGTTGGGCCGAACCGTAGCGGCGCTTCATTGCTTGAAGCTGGCGCTCCGCATTGGCCCGTTCGCGGAAGGCTCCGATCTGAACGGCGAAGAAACTCTCGGGAATTGTTTCCGGGAGGGAGAGGACTTCGAGACGGACCCTGGCGGTGCCCGGCCCGAGTATTCGGATAGCGCGGGCGGCGGCGCGCGACAGATCGATGACGCGGCCCTCGATGAACGGCCCGCGGTCGTTGATGCGCACCTCGACGCTGCGGTCGTTGCCGAGATTCTGCACCTGGACCCGGCTGCCGAAGGGCAGGGTGCGGTGCGCCGCGGTGAATTTCTCCATGTCGTAGATCTCGCCGCTAGAGGCTCGTCTGCCGTGATAGGGGTGGCCGTACCAGCTCGCGATGCCCACTTCCACCGCTCCCACGGTCACCGTTGCCGGCGGCAGTGGCGCAGGAATACGCACGCGTTTTCTCTTGGCGCAACCGGACAACAGCAGGGCGATCGAGACAGCGACCGTCATCAGAGCCCTCGATGTGCCAGCAGGGTGGGCCATTGATCCAAATCCTATCGTTCGCGCCGGCCGGAAGCAAGCCGGAGGACCGCTTGCGCTGCCGCAGTTTCGTTGAGCAGGGTGATGGGGGGAGGGTAATTGCAGTTTAGTTGAGCGGGGTGATGGGGAGGGCTCGGTTGAAGGCAAAACATTTTCTTCGGGGGGCGTTTTGGGAGGAGTGCGCGGGCGAGAACGACCTCGAAGGGAGGCGGCGCTGCATTTTTTTCTTGACTTTCTGCCCGAACAACCTTATATATGAATCACGATGCGATCTTTTTGGGTCGCCAAATTTGGATGTTAAGGGAGAATCAACCGATGAAGAACGCAACCAAGAAAGCTGCTCCGAAGAAGAAGAAGGCTGCTCCGAAGAAGAAGAAGTAGCCCGCGAGTTCAAGCAGCTTAAGCAAGATTTGGCTGAGGCCCCGATGTTTCGGGGCCTTTTTCATTTTGGGCAGCCTTTCTGAGAAGCAGGACGCGAAACGATTCTCCCAGGCCGAACAGCAGCGTCTTGAGCTGGAGTCGCCGCCGTAGCTGTTCGGCTTCGCTGGTGGCAGCCAAGGCGGCTGCGAATTCATCCCTCTCGCCCGCGGAGAGCAGGGTCTGGGCCAAGGTTTCGAAGCGCACCGTGCGGAGCCCGCAGGTGGCGCCATGTTGCTGGAGGGCGGTGAAGCAGACATGCGCGGTGATGTCCCGCTCGCCGGGATCGGCCAGCACGTCTTCGAGCGCCAGGTGGCGCCGGTAACTCATCAAGGTCCCGCTGGGGAAGCGCGCCGACTCGCGGGCCGTGTAGCCGTAGTCAATCGCGAGTAGGAAGCCGCGCACGAGCCGCTGCGCGACGCGCTCCAACCAGCGCAGCGCTTCCAGGTTGACCTCTGCCACGCTGCCTTCTTCTGAGAGAACCGTATAGCGGCGGATGTATTCGGCAATCTCACCCTCCACCGGTTCGTCTTCCAGCCAGACAAAACGCTCGTGCTTCCAGGCCACGCGCATTTGGCGGAATCCTCCGCCGCGGCGAATCACGACGTGGACCGGGAGGGCATCAAAGAACTCGTTGGCGAAGACTACCCCGGAGAATTTCTCCGGCAGAGCACCAGCTTCGATGTCCACGGGGACGTAGCGGAATTCCGAGAAGGCCTGGGTCATCTCCGCGCGCCCCGCCCCCAGCTCGACGAGGGTGAATCCTTCGGGCTGTCCCAGCTCTTGAAACAGGTCGCGGATGCGCGCGGCGATCAGGATACCGAAGACCGGTTGAAGCTGTTCGGCGGTGTAGTAATCGCCCTGTCTGCCGAACGGGTCCCGCTTGCGCCGGTAGTAGCCGAACTGGGGGTGGTAAAGCGCTAGATCCATGAAGCGATGGAAAGAGATGGGACCGGTGCGGGAGATCTGGGCGGGGGGGGGGGGGGGGGGGGGGGGGGGGGGGGTGGTGGGGGGGGGGGGGGGGGGGGGGGGGGGG
>CAVRZY010000207.1:0-6698 GCA_963725415.1 uncultured Acidobacteriota bacterium
TCGTAGAAACAGGAAAGTGTCTCATTTCAAACGCCCGGCCCAAGGTTCAACTTGGCGCGGATGATACTAAGGGGCCGCCTCGGGGCCTTCCTGCGAAGCAGGCCTGCAATCCGGGACAAACGCGTACTCTCGACAGTTCCTTTTCTCCGCGCCACTTCGCACCGACCCACGCGCAGGCGGCCAGCGTTGGCACGAGTATATCTGATATCCAATATCATGTCAAGGAATTTTACCCCGCCTGTCAAGGCAAAATAGAAATGTCCTATTTCCAGCAAAGTGGAAATGTCCTGTTTTGTCGGGCGAGACTGGGAGTGCGTGTTAAGGTGGAAGCGTCCGCCAGGGGTCGCGTCCGAGCGGATGCCCAAGGCCGATGCGACGGGGCTGGCTCCGAAGAATCGGCACACCCCTCGGAGAGCGGTGATCGCCTCCGAGGGGTTTTTCTTTGGCTGCATTCTTTGGCGGAGTCTCAGAGCGGAGGCCTTGGGCAAGGAAACGCGAAAGACCGCCGGGCCGCTGCCAGAACCCATCCATCCAGCGGCTCTTGCCGCCCGCGTTCGGCCCCTGGCGCGGCCTGGCAGGCGCTGCCGGTTTCTCCACTCGGGTGGCGGGCAGCGGTTGCTCGCAGAGGCGGGTGCGCAGATAGCGCTCCGCAAAGCGCATCGCGATCGAGCCGTCCAACCGCCACTCCACTCGCGGTTTCAAGCCGCGCAGTCCCGTCCGAACCTCCCGGCGATCAATCTGGTACACCTTGCCCTGATAGCGCACCGTGTAATCGTTGCCCACCTGACGCTCCTCCACATGGCTCAGAATCGCGGCCAAATCGTGTTCCTTGCCCAGAGGCCGGTGGGCGTCGGCAGCGTTGGCCGGCACCACCGTCAGCCTCTGGTTCCACCACGGCAGAACTCGGGTTCCAGGTATGCATTGGCCTCCTCCAGCCTGCACACCCCGGCCACTCGCATACCTTTGACCAGGCGATCTTGTGCAGTGCCAAACCGGCGCTCCACACGTCCTTTGGCTTGTGGGGAATGAGCAGGAATCCACACAATGTTCAGCGCTCGCAACGCCCGACCGATCTGCGTCGGCGGCATCTCGGGCCGGTCCTTCCCCTCCCGCTGCTCGCCTCTCTCGGTCTTCACCGCCGTTTGGAACAGCCCCGCCTTATCGGTGCAATACGCCAGCGGTCGGCCAAAGCCTTCCAGGTACTCCTGCAACACCCGCCTGTTCTCGGCCGTCGAGTCGTGCCGCACAAAGCGCGCAAACAGCCGACTGGTGGCGTCGTCGATCATCGCAACCAGGTAAATCTTTCCCCCGTCCTTCCAGCCAGTCATGCTCACTGCTGTCCCACTGCACCAACTCCCCCCGACAGCTCCGCCGCAGCCGCCAGGGGTGCACCACCTCCATTCGCCGCTGGTGAGGCTTCCACAGCCCCCTTTCGTCATCCACTGGCGCAGCGTTTCCTTGCTCACCGTTAGCCCATGTTTCTTTCGCAGATACTCCACCGCCAGTGTCGGCCCGAATCCCTCGTAAACCGGATCCCGCAGAATCTGAATCGCTTGCTCTTCGGTTGCCGCTGACAGCCTCCGGTTGGACGGTTGCCCCGCAGCGCATGGATCACCGCCTTGTCTCCCATCCGCCGCAGCTTGCGTAGCAGCCGCCGCACCTGCCTCTCGGTCACTCCGATCTCTTCGGCCGCCTCCTTCTGTGTGATCAATTTCTTCCTGGCCTTCTTCAGGGCCACCGGCCGGTCTCTCTCGGCTTGCGTCATCAGTAGTTGTCCTTTGTCCACTCCCCAGCGTGGACCCTGTCAAGAGGACATTTCTACTTTGCCCAAATCGGACATGACCACTTTGCCGCGACAGCGGGGTAAAATTCCTTGACATGATATTGGATATCAGATATACTCTCTCCATCGCCGCTAGCTCGGAGACGAGTTGAAGGTGTGGAGTCTACCATTGGAATGGCTCATAAGGAGGCGATTTATGCGTCGCAGACAATTCTTTGTCGGTAGAATCACCTGGCGCGACCTCTTCCACCTTCGGGCAACTCAGCACGGCGGGCTCGCCGCGGGAAATCCAGTTTGCGTTGAAGCTGATCTGCTAAGCTACACGGTGCCAACCGGGAGGTAGTGCAACGATTGCGACAAATACGATGGCGGCCCCCACTGCTGCGCCGGCCGCGCCGCAACGGATGCCTGAGAAGAGCGCGGGCGCGCGTCTGCTCAGCCTGGATGTCTATCGCGGGTTCATTATGCTCCTGCTGGTATCCGGCGGCTTCGGCTTCTCGGTGCTCCGTAACTATCCCAACTGGGCTTGGCTGTCCAGGCAGGTGGACCACGCCGCCTGGGAGGGCTGCACCTTCTGGGACCTGATTCAGCCGGCCTTCACCTTCATGGTGGGGGTGGCGATGCCGTTCGCGTTCGCGCGGCGGCTGGCTGAGGGCGCCAAAACGTGGGGCGTGTTCCGCCACGTGGCCTGGCGGGCGCTGATCCTGATCGCGCTCAGCAACATCTACTCGAACTGGGGTTCGTCGCGCGGACACCTGAGTTTCCAGTTGATCAACGTCCTGTGCCAGATCGCCTTCGGGTACATGCTCTGTTACTGGATCATGCGCCTGTCTTTCAAGTACCAGGTATTGACGGCCGTAGCGATGCTGGCCGGCTACTGGGGCTCTTCGCCGCGTTCCCCGGACCGGGCGGCGCGTGGTCGAAGACCGGGAACATCGGCGCGGTGATCGACCTGAAGGTGCTGGGCTACAACTACTCCGGCTACTACACCACCATCAACTTCATCGGGAACGCCGTTACGATCCTCTTCGGCTGCTGGGCGGGGATGCTGCTGCGCACGGATAAGCCGCACGGCTACAAGCTGAAGCTCTTGACAGCGTGCGCGGTCGCCGGTTTCGCGGTGGGTCTGGGGCTGGAGCCGGTCAACCCCATGGTCAAACGCCTCTGGACGGTTTCGTTCACGTTTTTCAGCGCCGGGTGGGTCATCCTGTTCCTGGCGGTGTTCTATTGGACGATCGAGGTCAAGCAGGTGAAGTGGTGGACGTTCCCGTTCGTGGTACTGGGAATGAACTCGATTTTCGTTTATTCGCTCGGCCAATGCGGGCTCAAGGGCTGGTTCAATCGCGGTCTGGCGAATTTCACCGGAAATTTCAAATTCCTCGGCGACCTCGGAGCCATTCCGCAGCACATCCTGGTGCTGGCGGGCATGTGGTACGCCTGCTATTGGCTGTATAAACGCAAAATCTTTTTGAAGATCTGACGTCCCACTTCGCGATTTGGCCGAACTCCAGGAGCCGGCCTTACGGCCCGCTGGAAAGCGGGTCCGCAGTCTAAAGGCTGCCCCACCGCGAAAAGTCCTACACCAATCACCGGGCCAATTCGCCTCGCGTCCGCGCGCGCAGAATGCTGTCCTTTTTTGTCCGGATCTACCGCGAAAAGTCCGGTCTCCAGGAGCAGGCGAAATCCCCAGCGGTAGCCTCATGTTCCCCGGTCGCCAGCAGCGGACCTGGAGGGAGTTGCCGTCGAAGGTCGGCGTAGCCCCAGTAGTCGTCAGGCGGCAGGCATTCTTCGATCCACTTCAGATTGCAGTCCCGGGCGGCGTGCGCGAAGCGTATTCGAGATTGAGCCCCATCCAGCAATCGAGCATAAGCCTTGTGGCTGCCTGGGATCCGGAGATCCCTCTCTGCAAATGGGCCCGTGGGGCGGTCCCCGTCCGCTGCTGCCCGGAGACGGGTGTTTTCGTGCCCGCCTGTCCCTGCTCCCGCCGAAGTTCCGAAACTGCTGATTGAGATATAAAATTCTTGACATGATATTGGATATCAGATATACTGGCCTCATCGCCGCCAGTCCGGAGACGGGTTGAAGGTGTGGAGCCCACCATTAGAATGGCTCAAAGGAGGCGACCTATGCCTCGCAGACAATTCTTTTTCGGTAGAATCACCTGGCCCGAGTGCACGTGCGATTTAGCGGGCCTCAGAGGTCGTGCGGTGTCCGCGTTGAACGGTGTCAGTAGAAGCAGATCTGACGAGAAGGAGGTTTGAGATGTCGCTTTCAGGAATCACCAGTGCTCCGCTCGTGGATCCAACGTCGTTTCCCCTGATCCCTAAAAGGGGGGACCATCGGATCTCGTCGAATTCAGCAAGAGGGCTTGGGATGAGAGTTCGCAAAGTAATTTGCCTGAGCATTGTCTTGGCTTTCTGTGCCCTCTTACCGCTGATGGGCCAGGAAACCCGGGGTACGCTCCTGGGACGCGTGAGTGATCCGACCAGCGCGGTGATCGTCGGCGCCAACGTGGAAGCTTTGAACACCCATACCGGGGTGCGTCTTACCTCAACCACCAACGGGAGCGGCGACTACATTATTCCGTTCTTGATCCCGGGTCCGTATACCATTACCGTAGAAAGCGCGGGTTTCAAGAAGTACACACGTCCGGGGATCCTTGTTCGGGTGAACGATCGGATCACCATCGACGCGACCATGGAACTTGGGCAGGCGTCGCAGAACATCGAGGTCAGTGCCGAGAGTCCCCTCCTGGAAACCTCAACGGCTTCCATGGGGCAAGTAGTCAACAGCCGAAGCATCTTGGAGCTGCCTTCTAAGGATGGCATGGTGCTCATAATGGCCACCTTGTCGCCGGGCGTGTCCTTTACGCCCACAACCTCTGGTTACGTGCGCCCCTACGACACGGACTCGCCATCGTACATGACGATCGACGGTACCCGGGTCGGAAGCACACAGTTTATGGTCGATGGCGCCGCAAACATGCAGCAGAATAGAGTTGCGTACTCGCCGCCTCCCGGCGTAGTGGAAGAGCTCAAAGTCCAGACTGCCACCTTCGACGCCAGTTACGGTTTCATGGCCGGTGGGGCGATCAACATGAGCCTGAAGTCCGGCACCAACGCCGTCCACGGCCAGGCGTATTACTTCATACAGAACCCGGCCCTCAATGCCGACCAGTTCTTCCGGCTGGCCGTCGGGAAACCGCCGTACCGGGAGCATCGTTGGGGCGGCAGCAGTAGCGGCCCTGTTTATCTGCCGAAGCTCTACGATGGCCACAACCGGACCTTCTGGATGTACGGTTACGAGGGGATCTTCAGCTTTGACCCGACGCCGTTTACCGTCGCAGGCGTGCCGACTCCAGCCCAGAGAGCAGGCGACTTCTCAGCACTTCTAGCCCTCGGATCGAGGTACCAGATCTACGATCCTTACTCCATCGCTCCGGCGCCCAATGGACGATTCAGCCGCCAACCACTGTCCGGCAACCGGATTCCGGACAACCTGATTAATCCGACTTCCAAAAAGATTGCCGCTCTGTGGGATCCTCCCAACCAGGCAGGGACCATCGACGGGACGAACAATTACACGAAAGGCCAGAACAACTTTGACCACTACTGGAATCACATCGTCCGAATCGACCACAATCTGTCCGCCAAGCAGCGGTTCTACGTACGCACCAATTTCACCTCCCTCACGCGTCCCGAGTTTCAACGCCACAACGGGCCCGGGGCGACTTTTACTGCCGCTACAATCGTGGTTTCTCTTTCGACCACGTCTACGTCCCGTCCACCCGGTTCTTCATCAACACACGCTACACTTTGACGCGCTTCATATTCGCGGACACTCCATATCAGCTGGGCTGGGATTTGGTGGGGTTAGGCTTCTCGTCCAACTTCATGAACCAGATCAATCAGCTCGGTTCCGGCTCTCTGAGGTTGCCGCAGATTATCGTAGGCGGATACGACAGGTTGTCGTCGCAGACCTATAGACAGCGTCATGACAACATTCACGAGCTCGCAAGTAACATCACAAGTGTCATCGGATCGCACACCCTGCGCTATGGGGTCGCTTACCGTGTATACCAGGAAAACAACTTTGACCTCGGGAGTTCCTCTGGCTCTTTTACGTTTGACTCAACTTGGACGGGTGGCCCGCTCGACAACTCCCCCGCGGCGCCCAACGGGCAGGGAATGGCCAGTTTCCTGTATGGGCTGCCCGGCAGCGGTAGCTTGGCGATCAATGATTCTTATGCCGAGCAAACCAGATACTGGGCTTTCTATTCTCAGGATGATTGGCGGCTGAATACGAAGCTCACCCTGAGCTTGGGCCTCCGATATGAACTGCCATCGCCGCTCACGGAGCGGTACAACCGCAGCGTTCGGGGCTTCAACACTGCCGGGGTGCCCTCCATCGCCGCCCAGGTCCTGCAAAACTATGCCGCCAACCCAGTTCCCCAGATCCCGGTGAGCCAGTTCAGCGTGCACGGTGGCTTGACTTTCGCGGGAGCGGGCGGGTTGCCACGGACCCTTTGGAATACAGCCTTGCACGAGTTCATGCCGCGCATCGGCCTCGCGTATTCGATCACGCCCAAGACTGTCTTGCGCGCCGGTTACGGGATTTTCTTCGATCCGCTCGGAGTGGTGAACCTCCACGTGGACCAGACTGGGTTTAGCTCATCAACCACTTATGTTGCGTCGGTCGACAATGGCCTGCACTTCACTGCCCCCTTCGCGAACCCGTTTCCGGATGGTTTCTTACGCCCCTACGGCGCGTCACTCGGGGTTTCCACGTATCTTGGTCAACCCATCAGTTTCTTCGATCAGAACCTGAGGAACCCCTACATGCAGCGCTGGCAGTTTGCTTTGCAGCGCGAGTGGCCGGGGAGTACCGTGATCGAGCTGTCCTACGTGGGAAATCG
>CAVRZY010000208.1:0-12705 GCA_963725415.1 uncultured Acidobacteriota bacterium
CTTCGGCCTAGCGGGTAGTGTCAGGCCAGCTTGCGGTCGAACTTACATTGCGACTGGGTGGCCTGGATTTTCCCGCAGGCCAGGGCCGTGGTCTCAAAAACACGGTCACGACGGAATTCAGGCTTCTGGTAGGGCTTTTTTTTCACCGGGCACTCCGGACGCGCTCGGGCACCTGGTCGTGCCTGCCTGCTGTCGTTCATGTGGATCTCTGGGTTGTTGGATTGATGAACCGTAACCAGGGCTTGCAATGATTAAGCTCCGTTCATCCCCGACACCATTATACCCCTACCGGACCGTCCTGTTGAGCGAGCATGGTACCATTCAAGTATGGGATCTGGGCGCGGAGGGTACTGTAAGTCCTAGGTCTAGACGCAATTATCGGGGAGATGGGCGAGGCGGAGTGAGGCTTTCCGGGACCATTCGGATCGAGGCTGAGGCGTGGCAGACCATGCTGGCTCACGCCTGCCGTGGCTATCCGGTGGAGTGCTGCGGCGCCCTGTTGGGGCGGCTGGATGCCGGGCAGAAGACGGTCACGCTGGCGGTTCCGTTGGAGAACAGGTTCCCGGGGCCGCAGCAAAGACGGTACGCCATCCAGCCGGAGGACTTGCTGGAGGCGGACCGGGCGGCGCGGCGGCAGGGCCTGCGGCTGCTGGGAATCTACCATTCCCATCCGGATTGCGAGGCCTATTTTTCGGCGACGGACTTGGAGAATTCCTGTCCCTGGTATTCCTTCGTGGTGCTGTCGATCCGGGGAGGCCGGTTCGATCACGCTCGCAGTTGGCGGCCCAATGCCGAGCAGAGTGCGGCGGAAGAAGAAGGCTCGCGCACCCGGCCGGGCGCACTGAAGCTGAGCTTACGCCGACCTGAGAAGTTCCTCCCAGGTGACCTCGCGTCCCGTGTCCACGGCCATGCGGCCCAGCAGCGACGTCAGGGTACTTTCAGCGGCGCTGAGGCCCTGGTTGTAGGGCTGGCTGGTCAGGATTCGCGTAAGGAAGGCTTCGATCGCATCAATGGTGATCTCGCGCTTGGAATCGACTCGCAGGACGTCTTTGGCGTCGCGATGCCATTTGTAGTACTTGCGCTCGGTTTCCAGGATGCCTTCGGTGCCGAAGAACTGCTCCTTGACATCCCAGTGCTGCTTCACGGCCAACTGAGTGGCTACCAGCCAGCCAATCAGACCGCCGGGGTATTCGTAGGTGATGTTGTAGTGGTCGCGGTTGTCCCCGAAGGCGCGCTTGCGGCGCCCGCCGGCGCCCCGGGCTTTCAGCGGATGGGCTTGGGCGAACCAGTTCAACACGTCCAGGCCGTGGCAATCTTGCTCGACGATGAAGTCTCCGGAAGTTTCCCGCCAGGCGCCCCATTGCCGGATCTTCTGCTCCTCGCTGGCGGGCGGGACGTTGGGCCGGTCCGAGGTCAGGCGGGTGCCCCCCAGGATCCAGTCGCTCTTCATCAGCAGGAGTTCGCCGAGCTGGCCGGAACGCAAGATTTTCTCGGCGGCCAGGTACTCGGGGCTGTAGCGCTGCTGGAAACCGAAGAAGATGGTCTTGGATTTGTCGGCCTGTTCGACGGCGCGCATCAGGCGCAAGACTCCCGGGACATCGGCGCCCGCGGGCTTTTCGCAGTAGATGTGCTTGCGCGCTTTCACCGCAGCTTCGAAGTGTTCGGGATGCAGATAGACCGGAGTGGCGATGAGCACGGCATCGATGTCCGCCTGCCGTAGCAGTTCCTTGTAGTCCCGGTAGACCCGGGCCTGGTCGGCGGTCGGGATCTGGGTCTTGCCGAGGTCGATGCGGTCCGGAAAGATGTCGCAGATGGCGGCGATGCGCGCGCGAGGATCCTTGGCGAACAGCGTGCCCACGTAACGGCCGCGGCCGCCGGTGCCGATAATGCCCATGGCCACGGCGGAATTGGCCTGCGAGCCAAAGGCTGTCTCCGGGGGGACCAGCAGGATGTTGGATGTCAGTGCAGCGACTGCGCCGCGTCTCGTAATGTCTGGCATAAAGCCTCCGGTGCCAGTATATAAGAGGAACGTGGATCGTGGGAGGCGGACGTTGTGCGATCCAGAAAATGCCCACCACCACGAACTTCTGCGGAGCATCGATGTTCTGGTTGGATTCCTTGACGAGCTTGGTGGAATTGTAGTTGGTAAGCCCAGCGAAGTCCTGCGAGTTCAGGATCCGAACCTCTTGCAGGTTCTTGCCGATGGTGTAGCTGGACAGGAAGCTCAAGCCGTGAGAGAACCGCTTGGTGACCTTGATTGACATTCCGTGGTACTGCTGCCGGCCTACGGGAACACTGTTGATGGAGACGCCGCTGAACTGCGGGTAGGTGTACATCAGGATCTGCCGCTGGATGGTCGCGCCGTTCAAGTCGAGGCCGTTGATCATGCGGTTGTAGCGCTCCAAGTTCCCGGATTCCGCATCCCAGCGCAGACCGACGTTCAAGGTCAGCTTGGAGCTCAGCTTCCAGTCATCCTGGACGAACCCGGCATAGTAGGAGTGCCTGTAAGACGGGTCGATGTTCTGGCGCACATACTTCTTGAAGCCAGCAGCCTCGACTGTGAATTCATATTTACCAGGAGCCAGGAAGGGCGTGCCAAAGCTGCCGCTGTCGTTGCTCTTGGCCGTTACGTGTGGACGAGACCCGCCTGGGATCCCGCTAAGGATGAAGTATGCACCCAACCACAGCGCTTCGGGCGGCTCCGTTCATGCTTTTCATTCCGAGCGGCTCCTGCGAGCCACTGAGACGCCCCGCCCCTCCAACGCTTCGCAGGTCTCTGGCCAATCGCCTGGTGTCAAGGCAAAATAGAAAGTTCCTATTCCATCCCTCCAGCTTGAGGGCTGTTAAGAGGAACTTTCTACTTTGCCCATATAGGAACTTCTTACATTGCCGCGACAGACGCTCTCGCCGCAGTTGACACAAAGCAAAGAGGGAGTATAATGGCCTCTAACAGCGAGACCCAGGGGTTCGTAACGGCGGCTGCCGTTTAAGTCTTACCCCGGTCCGCCGGAGGTGCGAGATGAGACAAGCGAGAGCTTTTTGGCTGTGTTTGTTGTGCCTGGCGGTTCCCGCCGGGCTGTTGGCCCAGGGAGTGCAAGCCACGATGACCGGCCGGGTCACTGACTCCACGGGCGCGGTGATTCCCAATGTGCGGGTGGAGGTCAAGAACACCGAGACCAACCAGATCACGCCCGTGGTCACCGACGCGGTGGGCGTGTACACGGCCCCCTTCCTGCGTCCCGGCGCCTACAGCGTCAGCGTGGAAGCGCCGGGCTTCAAGACTTTCACGCGTGGCGGCCTGGTGCTCAACGTCAACGCGACCGTCGCGGTGGACATTACCCTGGAGGTGGGGGCGCAGTCCGACAAGATCACGGTCACCGAGGAGACGCCGCTGCTCGAAGACGGCCAAGGCCGATCGCGGCAGCCTCATCGACCGCGAGCGCGTCGCCGAACTGCCGCTCAACGGCCGCAACCCCTTCATGCTCGCCAAGATGGTGGCGGGGGTGAATTACAATGGCAACATCCTTTTCGAGCGCCCCTTCGACAACGGCGCCATTGCCCGCTGGAGCATCAATGGAGGCCTGTATCAGAACAACGACTTCCTGCTCGACGGGGCGCCCAACAATGCTCAGGCCGGCACCAACAACATCGCCTATGTGCCGCCGGTCGACGCCGTCCAGGAGTTCAAGATCCAGACCAATTCCTATGACGCCCAATACGGGAAGACCAGTGGCGGCATCACGAATGTGTCGCTGAAAAGCGGTACCAACGCGTTGCATGGTACGGTCTACGAATTTGCGCGGCGCAAAGCCTGGGATGCCAACTCGTTCCAGAACAATGCGCAGGGCCTGCCTAAGGATGAACACTACCTGGACCAGTTCGGATGGGAGGTGGACGGACCCTTCTACATCCCCAAGCTCTACGACGGGCGCAACAAGAGCTTCTTCCTGTTCCTTTACGAAGGTTACCGCGAAGGAACGCCGCGCCCACAGTTGCTTTCGACCCCGGCGCCGGAATTCGTGCAGGGCGATTTCAGCAAGCTGGTGAGTGCGCAAGGGAAACCAATCGTGATCTACGATCCGGGCACCGGCCGGGACGTCAACGGCACCTGGGTGCGCAATCCCTTCGCCGGCAACGTCATTCCCGGCAACCGAATCAGCCCGATTGGGCAGAAGCTTCTCGGCTTCTACCCCAAGCCGAACACCACCACCCCCGGCCAGGACTACTCCCAGAGCAATTTCTTCTTCTCCGGCCCTCTAGCCCTCGATAAGGACAACTTCTACAACGTGGTCGTCAAGCTGGATCACCAATTCGGACAAAAGCACCACGTCTTCTTCCGCGCCGGCAGCAATGACCGCACCGAGATGGGCTACGACGGCGGCAATGGCATCCCCGGGCCGGGCCAATCCGGCTCGCTGCCGGAAAAACGCATCAATGACGCCTACGTGCTGGATTGGGTCGGAGTTCTGACGCCGCGCACGGTATTCAACGCTCGCGTGAGCTTCGCCCGCTACCTGGCCGAAGATCGCGGGGACCTGAACAAGGGGTTCGACTTGACCTCGCTGGGCTTTCCAGCAGCCACGGTGAGCCAGCTCAATGGCGGCGCCTACTTCGGCCGTTACGGTGTCAGCGACTACCAGAGCATGGGGCAATATCCCACCGGCGACATCACCAACACCTGGGCCTTCGCGCCGTCGGTAAACCACAACCGGCGCGGCCACTCCCTGAAAGCTGGCGCGGACCTGCGCTGGATCCAGTACATTTCGTACAACTATGGCTACCCATTCTACCTTTCATTCGACCGTGGCTGGTCGCAAAGAGACTACACCGCCGGCGATGCTCTCAGCGGCAACAGCATTGCCACGATGCTGCTGGGTACCCCGAGCGGAGGCTACTCCGACTTCAACAGCATTCCCACCTACCTGTACAAGTACTTCGCGCCCTATGTCCAGGACGACTGGAGAGTCAGCCGGAAGCTGACCCTGAACCTAGGGTTGCGCTGGGACTTGAACATTCCAGCCAACGAGCGTTTCAATCGCCTCAATCGCGGTTTCGATTCCAACGTGGTCAATCCCGTGGACAAGATGATCGACCGCACGGCTTTTCCCAACTTCCCGACACTGAAAGGCTCGCTCCTGTTTGCCGGGGTGAACGGCCAGCCGCCGCAAGCCGCCGACACTTACAGGAAGGCCATCCAGCCGCGGGTCGGCTTCGCTTACCAGATCACGAGCAAGTTGGTCGTGCGGGGCGGGTGGGGCCGCTACTACATGAATCCGAGCAACAGCTACCTGCAAAACTATGGCTTCAGCTACTCCACCCCGATGGTCACCACCCTGGACGGAGGGCGGACAGGGATACCGAATCTGATCGCCAATCCCTTCCCGAACGGTATCAAGCTTCCGCCGGGCGCCTCGCTGGGTGCGCTCTCCTACCTGGGATCGGGCTTCAATTACGTGAATCCGGACTTCCGCCTGCCGTACGTCAACCAGTTCTCGCTGGGCTTCCAATACGAGCTGCCTTGGCACACCAAGGTCGAGGTCAGCTACGTCGGCAACCGCGGCAACGACGAGCAGACCAGCGCGTCTCTCAACTACTACTCCGCAGACCTCCGCAAACAGTGCAACCTGATGGAGGGCGGTAATCCGCTCTACTGCGACCAGCGGGTTCCCAACCCGTTCTATCAACTGGCGCCCTTCGCCGGCACTACGAACTACAGCAGCAGCACCATCGGCCGCACCTCGTTGTGGAACCCGTATCCCGAGTTCGGCAGCCTCACCACCCAGATGCGCAATGACGGCAAGACCTGGTACAACTCCCTGCAAGTCGTCTATGAGACCCGCATGAAGGGGGGCCTGAACCTGATGGCCAATTATACGCTGTCGAAGATGATGTATCGGAGTGGGTTCAACGACATTCAGAACGGAGTGCTGCAGCAAGGCATCTATCAATGGGACCGGCCGCACTCCCTGAACATCGCTACCGTCTACGCCTTGCCCTTCGGTCCGGGCAAGCACTGGTTGAACAGTTCGCATGGGTTCTGGAGCCGGCTCGTCGGTGGCTGGCAAAATACGGTGATGTTCCAATACCAGTCCGGGTGGCCCCAGGCGATGCCGAACGGGCTCTACCTGAAGCCGGCGGAGATCCAGAACATCGACTGGTCGGCTCCCACGATAAGGGGCTTTTCGCCCTGCGTGGCCAAATGGAACGACAACAACACCATCACCCTACAGTCCTTCAGTGTGGCCGCGGGATGCACGGACTACAACTTCCTGATCGCGCCCCGGTATACGCCGTCGCGCTTCACGCCGAATTATGACTCCCGTCTGCGCACTCACGCGTTGCCCCTCGCGGATGTTTCGCTGAACAAAAGCACCAGGATCACGGAGAAGACCACGCTTCAGTTCCGTGCGGAGGCCTTCAACGTGACCAACACTTTCTGGTTGGGCCTGCAGCAATTCAATAGCAGCCTGACCAGCTCGACTTTCGGAACCATCAATAAGGGTGGGGTCTCGTTCGGCAATGGGAATCAGCCGCGGTATTTCCAGTTGGCGGTGAAGTTCCTATGGTAGACCGCATCAAGCCAGCCACACGCCTGGCCTGCGTTCTCGGCATTTTTCTGCCGTGGACCGCCCTGGCGGCGCCCGCGGTTGTGCGCGTCGAGGGGAAGAACATCCGCCTCGAGTTCAACTCCTCGCTGCACAGCCGCGTGCTCGCCAGGTTCGACGGTAAGGACATCGCGCTCGGGGAGTTCCGCCCGTCCGAGTCCATTACGATCGACGGCGCGGAGATGGCGGACTTCGCGCTCAACAGCCGCACACAGCACAACGTGCGGGATGCGCTGGGCTCCGGGCGGCAGACTTCCCTCACCGGCATCTCCGGTTCCCTGCAAAAGACCGTGCTGGTGACGGTCTACGACCAGTTCCCCCGCTTCGCATTTTTCACCGTACGGTACACCAACAAAGGAACCTCGGAGCTGAAGGTGACCGGCTGGACCAACCACCGTTATTCGATCGCCGCGGCCCCGGGCGCCGCCGAACCGGCCTTCTGGTCCTACCAGAGCGGCTCGTACTCGAAGCGCCCGGACTGGATCCTGCCCCTCAAGCTGAACTTCAAACAGGAAAACTATCTGGGCATGAACGCCACCGACTACGGCGGTGGCACTCCCGTCGTGGACGTGTGGCGTCGCGATGCCGGCATCGCGGTGGGTCATATCGAGATGGCGCCCAAGCTGGTATCGCTGCCGGTAGCCATGCCGGATGCCGGGCACGGCACCCTAGCGCTGAGCTTTCGAACCACCCAGACTCTCAAACCCGGCGCCACCCTGGAGACCTTCCGCAGCTTCGTGGCCGTCCACCAGGGCGACTGTTTCCAGACCCTGAAAGACTACAGCGCCGCCATGCAGCGGCGGGGCGTGAAGTTCCAGCCCGCGCCCGACAGCGCCTTCGATCCGATCTGGTGCGCCTGGGGCTACGGAAGGCCATTCACGCCCAAGCAGGTCGAGGGTGCATTGCCCATCGTCAAGAAGCTCGGCTTCGCCTGGGTGGGGGTGGACGACGGCTGGCAGAGGCTCCGACGGAGACTGGCAACTGGTGGGCGCCAAGTTTCCCAACGGCGACGCGGACATGAAGGCCCTGGTCAACAAGATTCACGCCGGGGGCTTTCGGGCACAACTCTGGTGGGCGCCGCTGGCAGCCAAGCCAGACTCCGAGTTGCTGAAGAGCCACCCCGAGGAGCTGCTGCTCAACGCCGACGGCTCCAAGCAGAGGATCTCCTACTGGAACGACTGGTATCTCTGTCCCGCCGACCCGGCGGTCATCGAGCACCACCGCAAGCTGGTGGTCAAGATGTTCAAGGAGTGGGGCTACGACGGGCTCAAGCTCGACGGCCAGCACATGAACGCCGTGCCGCCTTGTTACAACCCGGCGCACCGGCACTCGCGGCCGGAAGATTCGGTGGAAGCGCTGCCCCGGTTCTTCCAGATGATCTACGAAACGGCGCGCAGCATCAAACCTGACGCCCTGGTGGAGTGGTGTCCCTGTGGCACCGCCTTCAACTTCTACACCCTGCCGCACCTCAACATGAGCGTGGCCTCGGACCCCCACAATTCCTGGCAGGTCCGCACCAAGGGCAAGACGCTTAAAGCACTGCACGGCGACGCCACGGCTTATTTTGGCGATCACGTCGAGTTGAGCGACCAGCGGCAGGACTTTGCTTCCACGCTGGGGATCGGAGGGGTGGTTGGAACCAACTTCACTTGGCCGCCCGGATCCTCGCAAAGGAACCGGCTCGATCTAACGCCGGACAAGGAGCAGCTCTTTCAGAAATGGATCGCCCTCTACAAAGACAAGATGCTCTCGCGGGGCGAGTACCTCGGCGCCCTCTATGACATCGGCTTTGACAGGCCTGAGGCTCACGCCATCCGCAAGGCCGGCAACCTGTACTACGCCTTCTATGCGCCGGAATGGAAGGGTAAAGTCGAGCTGCGCGGCCTGGGCCGCGGCGCCTACCGGGTCAGCGACTACGAGAACGGCAAGGACCTGGGGATGGTCCGCGGCCCGGCGGCCACCCTCGAGGTGCAATTCGAGAAGCACCTACTCCTGGAAGCCAAGCCCGAGTAGGGAGCTGGTCAGAAATAGCGGCTAGCGAGGCCGCAAAGGAAGCTCAAAATACCTCTGCGCCTCAGCGTCTCTGCGGTGAGACAGCCTGGCCGGTCTGACATGGAACCTCGCTACAGCTTCAAGAAGATCTTTCGCTGATACAGCCAGTAGCACAGATACCACATCGCCAGCAGCACCGTGCAGGATTGGACCACCGGCGCGAACTGCCCGATCCAGTCAAAGCGGAACGTGAATACTCCGATCGCCCGGTTCAGCCATCCGCGCAGAACGCTGTCCACCGAGTAGATGAAAATCGAATTGGCGCCCACCACCACCAGCGGAAAGGTCCACTTGCGGTAGCCCATCACCTCAATCAGCCAGTAGAATCCGAGCAGCATCAGCAGGACCCAGCCGGTGCTGTAGAGCGTGAACGAGGTGGTGCAGATGCGCTTGATGATGGGGTTCCAGGGGTGAATGATCAGCCCCAGCGCAAGACATGCGGCGGCCCAGATGGCGATGATTCGCATCTTTTGTCCATGCGATCTCCGGCTTTGCAGCAGTTGGCCCGTCCAGACGCCGAACAGCGTGGTGGCCGTGCTGGTAATGAAGTTGATGTTGGCCCAGTAGCCGGGATTCACGCGCCCGAACAGGAACTTGTCGATCACCGCCCCGATGTTGGTCGTTTTCGACATGAAGGGCCCTTGCGTCCCTGGAAACGCCACAAACAGCGCCCAATGGCCGATCAGGATCAAGGCTGCAATCACGGCCTGCCAGCGGAACCGGAGCTGCATGATCACGTAGCACAGGAAATAGGTGAGGCCGATCTGCGCCAGCACGTTGATGAGCTGGAAGTGCATCTGGCCGCGCGAGATCGACATCAGGATCTGGCTCATCAGCACCAGCCGGAACGCCCGCGCCGCCACGTGCCAGAAGAGCCGCCGCCTGCTGGCGCCCTGCTCCATGCGCCGGGCAAACGCGAAAGGCATGGCCACGCCCACCATGAACATGAACGCGGGCTGGATCAGGTCCCAGAAGGCGATCCACTCCCAGGGCTTGTGCTCGAACTGGTTGGCAATGCCGGCGAAGGCCGGATTGCGCCTGGCCAGAGCGGCTAGGCCGAATCCTGACGACACCAGTACCACCATAATGAACCCGCGATAGGCATCCAGCGCCAAATAGCGCTGCGGAGGCTCCGGAACCGCAGCCCCGCAAGACGGTTGGGCAGCTTGCATTGGATGGATTCTACCACGGCGGTACACTCGAAGGGGAGGGAACCATGCCGCGACATCTGGCCAACGCCTGGTTGACACGGGCCGTGCGGAGGCCTATACTACTTGCACGGGGTACTTATCGAAGGCTAGAACCCAGCCAAAAGGAGGAAATATGTCTCGTCTTTTCACGGTCTGCTTAGCGATCTGCCTTCTGGCACTATGCATTCCCGTTGCATATTCGCAAGAGGTCCGTGCAAGCATTTCGGGTACAGTCACGGACCCCACCGGCGCTGCCGTTCCAGGGGCCACAGTAAGCGTTACCAACGTAGCCACAAATGCGGCTGTGGTGGCACAAAGCAACGACGCGGGCCTTTACCTGACCCCGTTCCTTGCGCCGGGAACTTACCAGTTGACGGTGGAGCGCGCGGGCTTCAGGAAATACCTCCAGACCGACATCAGATTACAGACCCTGGACAAGCTCCGCGTGGACGTTCAGCTCGAACTGGGCGCGATCGCCGATAGCGTGACCGTCACCGCGGCAGTGGCCACGCTGCAAACCGAAACGGCCAGCCGCAGCCAGATCATTTCGAACGAGATGATCGTGAACGTTCCGACGCAAGGCCGGAACCCATTCCAGATCGTATGGGCGGCGCCGGGCGTGGTCAAGAGCGGGGGTTGGCGGTACCTGCGGTCATTCGACATCGGCGGCACCACCGGCTTTGCAGTCAACGGCGGCAGAAGCGGGGACAACGAGATCCTGCAGGACGGCATCAGTAATGTGCAGTCCAGCCGGCAGGTTATCCACGTGCCGACCATGGACTCGGTTGCGGAATTCAAGATTCTCACCAATACCTATGACGCACAGTATGGCCGGACGGGAGGCGGTACCATCACCATCGTCACCAAGCAGGGCACCAACGAGATGCACGGCATCGCGTACGAGTATTTCCAGAACGCCAAGATGAACGCCAACCAGTTCGAGATGAATGCGAGCGGGATCAAGAAGTCACCGAACAACATCAATCAGTTCGGCTTCGAAGCCGCCGGTCCCGTTTTTGTCCCGAAGGTGTTCAACGGCAAGAACAAGCTCTTCTGGCTGCTGGCTTACGAGGGCATCCGGCAGCGCTCGGCGGACCCCGGCCTTCAAACCATCCCGATCATGGAGATCCGGGGCGGCGATTTCACCTCGCTGTTCAACGGAGCCGGCCAGCAAATCGTGATCTACGACCCGCAAACCACGAAGCCGGACGGGACGCGAACGGCGTTTGCGGGCAACAAGATCCCGCCCAGCCGGCTGAACCCGGTCGCCGTGAACGCGTTGAAGTACTACCCGCCGCCGACTTCGGCCGGCATCGGGCCCAACCACTTTCAGAACTATCCCTTTCCCTCGCGCTGGGTCGGCAACCTGGCCCAGTGGATCGGCCGTATAGATTACGCCATCACCCCGAAGAACAACTTCTACTTCCGCTACGGCCAGAATCCCTGGGACGAGTTTCGCGCCCTGGTCTTCGTCACCGACCTCAACCAGAAGAACCCGGCCGAGCCCACCGGCAACGCGCCGTTGATTCGCAACGGCCGCACCTGGAACTTCGACTGGACTTCGACGCTGAGCCCGCGGATGACCTTTGACCTCCGCGCGGGCCTGAGCCGGTGGGAGGAGACCACCGGAAACATCTACGGCACCGGTTTCGATCAGACCCAGCTCGGCATCGATCCGAACCTGGTCAAGCAGTTCACGCGCGTCGGGTTCCCGCAATTCAATTTCACGAACTATCAGAGCTTCGGTCCCAGCCGCCTGATCAGTTACAGCGTCAACGAGGTCTACACGGTGCAGCCGAACTTCAACCTGGTGGTCGGCAGGCACTTCCTCAAGTTCGGCGTCGAGGGACGCAAGTACAACGACTTCAGCCTGAACCCGGGCGTGGCGGTCGGCGGGTACAATTTCAACAAAGTCTGGACGCAGGCGAACAGCAGGGCCGGTGATGCCGTGTCGGGGGATGATGTGGCCAGCTTCCTGCTCGGTTATCCCGCCTCCGCTTACGACGACCGCAACATCGACCCGGCTTTCACTCACTTCTACTACGACGCGTTCTTCCAGGACGACTGGAAGCCGACCTCCCGGCTGACCGTGAACCTGGGTCTGCGCTGGGACTATGAGGCGCCCGTTACCGAGCGGTACAACCGCATGGTCCGCGGCCTGGACTTGAACGCGCCCAGCTCGATTGCTTCGCAGGTACAGGGTCTCAGCCTCAAGGGCCAGGTGCTGTTCGCCAACCTCAACGGACAGCCTAGAGGGGCAACCAACCCGGACCGGAACAACTTCGCCCCGCGCATCGGACTGTCTTACCGGCTGGGTAACAAGTGGGTGCTCCGGGGAGGCTACGGGTTGAACTACCTGGGCATGTATTACCCCGGGAACAACCAGGGGTACAGCCAGCGCACCAATGCCGTCATCTCGACCGACGGCCTGACGCCGGCGGTCAACCTGACGAACGCCTTCACGCTCCAGCCCGGCGGGCAGCTCCTGGCCGCGGTCGGCAACAGCCAGGGCGCGGCGAGTTTCCTGGGGCAGGGCGTGCCGGCGGTCTATCTCGACACGCGTGCGCCGTACTCCCACCAGTACTCGTTCGACATCCAGCGGGAACTCCCGGGTAGCATGGTGCTGGAGGTCGGCTACGTCGGCAACCAGACCCGCAAGTTGCCGGTCAATGTAGGCCTAAACTACCTGCCGGTGTCCGAGATGAACCGGCGGACGTCTACCGGGGCCATCGACACCGCCTATTACACGACGCAGCTTCCCAACCCCATGGCCGGTCTGATCCCCAGCAACGCGGCGCTGAACGGGGCAACCATCCAGCGCCAGCTCTTGCTGTACGCTTACCCGCAGTATAGCGGGC
>CAVRZY010000209.1:0-30665 GCA_963725415.1 uncultured Acidobacteriota bacterium
GGTATAATCACGGCCGCCCACACAAGAGCCTGGGACCGGGGATTCCGGCACCGCTCATCCCAGTTCCGGAGCCTTCTGCGGACCGCCACCAAATTCCCCGTGGTTGCCGTGTGAGGGCGAGGCCCGTTCTCGGAGGTCTGCACCACGAGTACTCGCTGGAAAACCGAGCAGCGTAATGGCCGGACCGATTATCTGCGCACTTCAGGCCTCAAATCTACCTCGTGTTACCAGAGGACGCCATCCTAAACACGACCATTTGGTGCCCGTTCACAACCGGGACAGTTGTCTCCGCGTAGCCGCGATGGTATTGAAAAGGCAATGCTTGCCGTTGCGGCGCAAGGTAAACCTCTCTTGGAGCTTCGCTCGTCCGGAGGGCCAGACGCACGCTGGTGAGCGGAAAGACGTCCTCAACAATGTCAAGGTCTGGTGTGCGGCGCTCGGGCACGTAGTTCAGCAGGTGAACGATGCGCCGGTTGGGCTGGGATGTAACCGTGACCTGCGCGGTGGACGGCAGAGCCGCCCGCACCAGTGGATTGGGCATGAGACGTGCGATGGCATTGCCGACAAGCTTCCGGTAGAAGGCGTAGCCGAACCGCGCATAGGCGCGGAAGACGGGTACGGCCATATAGACAAGATCGCGCGAGGCCGCCACTGCCACGTAGTCGGTAGGCTTGCTAAAGGGCGTCTGTTCCACGTGAAAGTGGCTGTAATCGCGGTCGAAATAGGAAGTCCAGATGCGCGCCAGCACAGCTGCTCCCGGCTTCGGCTTGACGGCGCTCCCTTTCTCATAAGCCACGTGCACCATTTCCGGCAACCCCTGGGCAAGCGGGGTCAGCACTTCGATGTACTGCACTTCATGCTTCCAAGGTCCCTCATACTCGATCCCCATTCCCGCAAGCGTGAAGCGCTGGCCCCCGGGGTCAAGGCCAGATTCATGACTGAGGAGCAGTTTTCCACCTTGCGCCATGTAGTCTTCGAGCTTGCGTCTCAGAGCTTCGTCGAGGCGGTGACTGTCTGGAAGCACGAGCAGCCGATAGGGGCGGAAGTCGGAGGCCTGGTCCAGGAAATCGAACTGATGGTGCAGTTGCGTCAGCATGCCGGTGGCACCTGTATCCGAGAGGCTACCCATGGCGCCGGGCGTGAACAGGCAACCGATCTCGCTCACCGCATGTGCCCCCCGGCACCACGGCTCCTTTTCCGCAACGCTTCTAAACGTGCGGCCGATCCGCTCGTACACGGCCCTATTCAGCCTCCCGCGCGGATGCAGGTGGTCGCCGATGGCGCATTTCGTTCCCTGCGCCAACATGGCGAAACACTCGTAGTCCAACGCCGCTTGGTTGCGGATTGATCCGAAGTCCCCCCAACTGCGGTGGAAGCTCCCCGTTTGCCCCATCGAGTCCAACTGGAAGTTGCGCAGATAGCGAGAAGCCATCTGGAAATGCCGGTATCCCCAGCTTCCTCCCGGCAAGGACTCGATCTCAATGTGGGTGTAGTACTTCAGGATGGAGCGCAGGAACCGGGCTGCTTGCCGAATGACTGCGGGGCCGTTGAAAAAGATTCTGATATCCGGCTTTGCCCGCCTGACGAGGCCCGCCAGCCGGGCCATGCCGCGTTCCATTACCGCGCGCGCGTGCTGGAGTCTCTGTTGCCGGTCTTCTGAACTCAGGCCCAGCTTCTCGCGTTCCAGCATGCATGCCGGGCAGCAGCATCCCGTGTTCCCGTAGCCGTAGTTGTCATAGAAGACGCCGTCGATGTCGTAGGAGGCCACCACCTCCTCGGCCTGACAGGCCAAGTAATCCATGTACGCCGTGTTGATACAGATCTTGCCGAGATCCGCATCCAGCGGACCGGGGTTGCCACGGTGCCCGATCGGCTTCCCATCTTCCGCCAGCACGCGCCAATCGCCGTGATTGCGCCAGGCGTGCTGGTCGAACATCGTGCTCAGGTACGCCGAAACCTGAATACCTCGCTCATGGCAAGCGCCGATCATCTCGCCCAGCAGGTCGATCTTTAGACCCGGGTGCGGCGTGCCCACCCGTGTGGGGTAGTAAGCCATCCCGTGGTGACACTTGGCGAACACGGTGATGGAATTGACGGCGGCGTCCCCCAGGGTCCGCGCGAATTCCTCGGCGCGGAAATCCTCGCCCACATCCGGAATGGCCGGCGACGTGTGAAAGTCAAGGTGAATATGGCGGAACGGGATCGCGCCGCCGCGAGCCGGGGTCGGTTCGCCGAAGAGCATCGGCGGACTGAAGGCACAGATCTGGTACCGCAGCAGATCGCGCCGCGAAAGCAGCAGATTCGTTTGCATAAGTCAGTTGGCCGCAGCGAG
This sequence comes from uncultured Acidobacteriota bacterium, assembly GCA_963725415.1. GTDB lineage: Bacteria > Acidobacteriota > Terriglobia > Bryobacterales > Bryobacteraceae > CAVRZY01. The sequence goes on from CAVRZY010000209.1 coordinate 2,333, forward strand.
AGCGGCGATTGCGATCGTAAGCATCAGGATGCCCGCGCGCAATTGCGCGCGCGAGGCCTGCGGAGCATCGGCCCACTCGCCGCTGAGGATGCCAAGCACGTTGGCGGTCAGCACCATGGCGCTCATCATAATGGCCCAACCGAGCGACGACCCCAAGCGGCCAAGTTGCCGCGTGCCCGCTCCGTAGAAGACAAAGCCGGCCATCCACAGTACTCCCATCAGACCACCCATCAGAAAGCACCGGCCGCTGCCTGGGACACGGAATCGGGCGGCAGTTCCCTTGCGCCGCAGCAGCAGGATGGCATAGCCCGCGTTGGCGAAGAACAGCGCCACTGTCAACAGCGCCCAAACCACGTTGGTCGAGAGGTAGGCGGGCACACCCGCGCGTTGCGCGGCTGAAATGATGCCGGTGCCGTAAACGAACCCGATATTGCCGCACGCCGAGAGAACCCCGGAAATCACGCACACGGCCAATCCCTTGCGGTAAGAGACCGTGCCAGAGGGCGGTGCCTTTTCCTTCCACCGCCCTGCCACGGAACAGGCTGCCACGCCCGCCAACATGACCAGCAGCGCCACACCGGTTAGCACGGCCTTGGCCGCCGGAAGCGAAGCTCCCGTAAACAGCAGCGGCACCAGCGTGCCCGCGCATGCCGAGAGACCCAGAATAACCGGGAAGCCCAGCGCCATTCCCACGGCCGCCACTCCCAGGCCGAACGTGACCGCGCCCACACCCCAGCAAACCCCAAACAGGATAACCACCGCCAGCGTCGCCGCCGGCACCGAGGCGTAAATGGAGAATACCTGTGGAATGGTGGCCAACACCAGCAGCCAGGGGCACAGCAGGTAAGCCGTGCAAGCGAATACCAGCCAGGTATTCTCCCATGCCCATTGCCGAGTCCACTTCATTGGCAGCATGAAACTCCCTTGCGCTACGCCCGCGGCTACCACCACCGCCAGGCCACTCCATGGAACCTCAGACATAATCTCACTCGCAGAATCCCGGAATTCCTTCGATTGCCACGGCCCGCACACAACAGGAGTCCAGGCCCTTGATCGGCATGGGCTGACAGATCAGAAAGAAAACGTCAGATCGCAACTGGTCCAGGTTCTCCATGACTTCGAGGAACATTATGTCGCGAGGCATCACAACCTCGTGGATTTCGCAGGCGGTCTCGACGCTGTAGTCGATAGCTACGCCATCGCCGAAGCCGATGCACTTCACCTGCTTGGACACGAACCACTCGCCCGACTCGCCGCACAGGTAGGGCCGCTGGTCGTTGGGATCGTTCGTAAAAGGCTCGCAGTGGTAGGGACTGTCCAGGACCACGATGTCGCCCGCCCGAACCCGCCCGCCGCTGGCCTGATCCAGCATGGGCTTGGTGATCGGGGAGCGGGGGGCGCACGCGAGATGCAACCGTGCAGCGCGGCCCATGAACGCCGTGACCGGCAGGTCCAGGATGTCCTTCCAGGCGTCGTTGTAATGGTAAGGCGTCTCCACATGCGTCCCCAAGTGGGACTCGATATCCAGGTTTGTGTGGTAGTCCTTGGTCCACTGCTGGAAGTACCGCTCCAACCGGCATCGGCGCGTGGACGTGCGCGGATCAAGGTGCTTGCTGAGATCGACAACTCGATAGGGGCCCAGCTTCTCGACTCTCATCATCTCTCCACAATCCGGTATGTAAACTCTTTCTGGAACACCTTGTCCGCTACGCCTTTCGCCATACCGCCTCTCACCGCAGCCAATTCCTGCTCCAGCGCCTGAATCGTGGGGACCAGGTACTCCGCAGACGCGGTGTGTCCAAGGTGTCCCACTCGAACAACCGTGTTGGCCGTTTCGCCGAGCCCGCCGGCAACCAAGATGCCGTGACGCGTTAACATGCCCTCACGCAACTTGGCACCATCCACGCCCCCCGGCAGACACACCGCCGTCAGCGTCTTGCTGGCGGCCGCGTCTTCGACAAAAAGCTGTAAATCCAAGGCCCGCATCGCAGCGCGGAACGAATCGCGGGCGCGCACGTGACGCGCAAAGCGCGCGGCGAGACCTTCGGCAAGAATCTCATCCAGTGCCTGGTTCAGCGCTTGGTAGAGCGGCACGGATGCGGTATTGGGTCCCTGCGGGTGCCACTGCGGCCATTTCTCCTGGTAGCGTTTCAGTATATCCAGGCCGAGATACCACGCGCGCACCGGCTTGCGCCGTGTGCAGATGCGCTGCCAGGCTCTTGGGCTTACGCTGATGAAGCCCAGCCCGGCGGGCGCCTGAAAACACTTCTGGCTGCCCGACAGGCAGAAATCAATGCCCAGCCTGTCGGTCGGCACGTCCACCCCTCCCATGCTGGAAACGCAATCCACGATCGAAAGCACGCCGCGCTCAGTCGCCAGGGCGGTGATCCCACTCAGTTCGCTTTCGACCGCCGTGGACGACTCGTTATGCACGACCGCAAGAGCCCGGACGTCCGTGTGGGCATCCAGCGCCTCACGCACCTGGGCCGCCGTGATGGGCCGCCCGTACTCGCTGCGCGCCGTTATGACTTGGAGATCCAACCTCTCGGCAATTTCGGTAAACCGCTCGCCGAAGAACCCGTTGTTGCAGATTAATATTTTGTCGCCCGGCTCAGCGGCGTGGCTGATTGCGGTCTCCATTGTCGCCGACGACGTGGCGGCGAGCACGTACAGGTCGTTCGCCGTCTGGAAAACGCGTTTCAGTTTGTCCACAACGGTGTAGTACAACTCGCTCCATTCCAGGCCGTAATGAGGTTTGATGGGCAGGGCAAGCTGCTCGCGCGCAGCGGGACTGACTTCGGTGGGACCGGGAATCATCAGCCTGAGGTTGGTCATGGCCGCTCCTTCATTCGAACTCCATCATGATGCGCCGGTAGACCAGCATGGCTTGCTCTACTTGTTCGGTTTCCACATACTCCTCGGCGGCGTGCGCGAAATCGATGCTGCCTGGCCCTAACACGATGCTGGGGATGTCTGCATGGGCGAGTTTGCTGGCGTCGGAGCCGAAAGGCACGCCGATCGGCGCGGGATCCAGACCGGCTTCGCGGAGCACCTCGGCAGTGAGCCGCGCGATCGCCGATTCCTGCGGAGTTTCCAGCGCGTAGTCTTGCAGCAGCGGGGGGTCGATCGCCACCTCCATCGCCGGATGCCGTCCGCGAGTATCTTCCACCAGCGCCGCATAATGCGCGAGTACCTCTTCCTGGTTTTCCCCAGGCACCAAACGGCGCTCCAGTTCGATGGAACAACAATCGGGTACGGTATTGACCTGTGTGCCCCCCCGAATGGTGCCGACGTTCAAAGTCGGGCTGCCCACCAGGGGGTGCCGCACCGATGCAAGCTGGCGGCTGTCCGCCTCCAGCCGCAGCACCAGGTGCGCCATGTGGCTGATGGCGTTTACGCCCAGGTGCGGCTTCGAGCTGTGTGCCGTCTTGCCGCGCACGTGGATGCGCCACCGCAGGCAACCTTTGCTGGCCAGCGCCATTTTCATCTCCGTGGGCTCGGAAACCACGGCGGCGCAGGCGGTCAGATTCTCCCGGAGCCGGAGCACTCCACGATAGGAATACTCCTCATCCACCGCGGCGACCACCCAGATCTCGCAGGGTGTCACGGCGCCACTGCGCTTGACCTCGGCCAGGGCATGCATCATGGCAGCAAGGCCCGCTTTCGTGTCGCAGGAGCCGCGACCGTACAACAGGCCGTTGCTCAACGTGGGCCTCGAACGGCGGGATCGTCATGCCTTCAATTCCCGCGGTGTCGCTGTGGGCCTCAAAAACGATGCGCTTGCCGGGCTGCCGTCCCGGAAGGCGGGCTACGACGTTGGCCCGGCCGGGCGCGACCTGCTGTTCGAAGGTTGGGATATCCCGCTCCTCGAAGAAGCACCGCACGGCGCACTGTACCTCGGCCTCAGTCCGGCCGCTCGGATAGGCCGGATTGATGCTGTTGATTCGAACCAAGTTTGAGAGTGTCTCGATCAAGGGTGAGTGGCTCATCAGATTATGCTCGGGGGAATCGACATCCTTCGTAACACATTCCGGGCCTTCTGCACGTGATCGACGCCATCTGCGAGCACGATGGCCTGGTGGCCGGGCAGCAACGCGTCGAAGTCCAGCCCCGCTAACTTCTCGATGCTGCACGCGTACTGACGCAAATCACAGTCCCATAGGTTTGTTACCAGCAGACGGCCATCGTGGAACACCGTGTCGCCGGAGAACAGAGCGGTCCTGTTGCCGTCCTGCACCAGAAATGAGAGCATGCCGGAGCAGTGGCCGGGCGTTTCCACGGCCCGCACCTCCAGATCACCGACCTGGAACGTATCGCCCTCCGCCAGCACGTGGCTCACAGGGCAGGCCTGGAACACGTAGTCGGAGGGATAGAACCCTGCTTCCCTCGCAGTGTCCAGACTGATGCGGCGCTCGTCGCCGTCGCGCACGTATTCCGCGGCTTGGCGCGACGCGGCCACCTCGGCGCCGAAGCGGCGGTTCCACTGGGCGGCGGCTCCGGCGTGGTCGGCGTGCGCGTGGGTCAGCAGCACGTAGCGCACGCGGTCGGGGTCGAGTCCGTCAAAGCGGATATTGGCGAGAATCGGCTCGATGGTCCGCCCCGCGCCGGCATCGATCAGCGCCATCTCTTCGCCGCCATTCAACAGGTAGACGTGGCAGTCGAAGTCTTCCGAGATGCCGAAGCCGTTCTTCCCGCCCCCGACCAGGTAGATGCGTTGCGTGAGCCGCATCGTCAGTTCCACTCCTCGATTTCCACATCCGCGCCGCGGTTGCCGGATTCAATCAGCGCCAGCGCCACCCGCACGGCGTTCTTCGCGTCGGTGGCGGTAATGACCTGCGGCGCGCAGCCCTCCCGCACGCAGCCGCAGAAATACGACAATTCTTCTCGCAGCGCGCCCAGCGCGCCGCCGTGCACGCGGGCATCGTAGCTGATGTCCGGCACCTCGTAGCCGGTTTCCCGGCGCAGCGACAGCCCAGAGGAGACGAAATTGATGTCCGCCACGCCGCGGTCGCCCACCACCTGGAACGCGTCGTCGAGGGCGACGCCCGCCGGCGGCAAAAGCCAAATCGTCTCGACCACGCCCAAAGCACCCCCCTCGAATTCCAGCACGCCCCAGAACGCGTCGTGGTGCTTGCCCCCGGTGGCGCGGCGGCCGAACCCGCGCACGCGGCGCACGCGGTCGCCGGTGAACCACAACATAAGATCGATATCGTGGACTGAGTTCTCGATGGCAGGATGGTTGCGGCCGTAAGGGTTGAGCAGCGACTTCAGCCGGTTGCGGCGTCCGTGCATCGATACGATACGGCCCAGACCGCCACGGTCGATCTCGTCCTTGAGCATGGCGAAGCGGGTCTCAAAGCGCAGCAGGTGGCCGGGCATGAGAAACACGCCGGCCTCGCGGGCGGTGCGGATCATGCCTTCGCAATGCTCCAGATCCATGGCCAGCGGCTTCTCTACGAACACGTGACGCCGCGCCCGCACCGCCGCCAGCACCGGCTCCAGATGCAAATCCTCGGGACTCACCACGTCGATGGCGTCCACCGGCGCGGCGCACAACTCTTCGAGCGAACTGCATACGCGCGGAACATCAAACGCGCGGGCGCGGCTGGCGGCGCGTGCGCCATCCGGATCGTAGACCGCCGTGACGCGCGCTCCCGGAATCGCGCGAAACGCGCACAAATGACTCTCCCCGAACAACCCGCAGCCGGCCAGGCCGATGCGTACTTCATCCATGAGCGGCCTCCTTCAGGTCGTGTTCCAACAGGTACTGGCAATTGAGGATTTTCTCCGCCAGGTCCAGCGGGCGGTAGAAGTAATGGTTGCTGGCCTCGTAAGCGATCGCCGAGAACCGGCGCGCGAGCACATACTCGCGCCGCGCCAGCTCCAACTCAGCGCGCGCGACCTCACGCATCGCGGCCAGGTTGCTCCCTACCCCGCGCAGCCGGCAGAATTCGATCTGGTTGGCCACGCTGCGGAAATGGATATAGCAAGTTTCCGCGATGGCCATGTCTTCCGCGGCCTGCCTTTGTTTTGCTTGCGGGACCAGGTCCAGGGCCTTGCGGAAGGTGGGCAGCGCCGCCTGCCACAAATCGGCCAACTTATGGAACTGGTCGCGCGCCACCTCCGGCGGATACGGCCCGATCCAGCGCTTCAAATCATCCTGGGGGAATAGCGTCATGGAGCCGCGCACGCCCGTGGGCCGCGCGCGCAAGAGGTTGGCGGGGCCGTGCTGCGCGGGCACGATATAGCCGGGCACCACGCCGTAAGGATACTCCTCGAAGGCCCGGCTAAAGGCCTGCCAGGCTTCCACCGCGAGCGGAGCCGCAGCCTTACCATAGCGCCGCGCCGCCACCCGCGCCAGCACCGCATCGGGCGTTTCCGGGTGCGAGAAGTAGAAGGCCTTGGCGGTCTCCAGATTGGGTGAGGGATAGCCGCCCAGGGTCCAGGACGGCATGATGCCGCCGATCCCCGCGCCCACCAGGTTAGCGCAATGCCGCGCGACCAGGGCGGGCACCGGCACATAGGGCACCGCAGCCAGTTCCCACGAATTGTTGAACTGCGTTTTGGCCATGGTGCGCACACCGGCGCGGCGGGCCAGCTCCCAATTCGCCGTGGCGCGCGGGCCCGGGCCGACCACCGAGATCGAGTACTCGCCCACCGTGCAGGGCACGCCGCCGCGGCGGATGGGAATGCTCCATTCGCTCACGCTGAGGAAGCGCACATCGTGCGGCAGCCGCGGAATGAGATTACGGGAAAGCTCCTCGGGCCAGGCCCAATCCCAGGCAATCACTTCTGCTGAGCTGCTCCCGGCGCGCACGCCGGCGCGGAAGGTTTCGATCACCTCGCCGATGACATCCCACATGGTGCGTTTCGCGCAGCGCGGGCAGGTCGCGGCACTGGCATGGGAGAAGCAGTTGGTGACGTTCTCCGAGCGGGTGATGCTGAAAACGCCGCCCAGGCTGGACACGGTGCGAAAGATATGAGCGAGCGTTTCCGAGATCCACTGCCGCACTTCTGAGACGGACGTGCACATGGCGTACAAACCGCGGTAAAGGGCGCCACGCATCTGCAGGCGATCGCGGAAGAACGACTCGGGCATGGCTCGCGGCTCGTTCAAATAAAGGTATGCCTTCAGGCCAAAACGCTCCAGGCGCGCCGTGAGCCGGTTCAGATTCTTGAGCCGTTCCTCCGCGCGCACTCCGAATTCGGGGAACAGGGGCGTGCGCGCCATATTCCGCAGCACGCATTGCAGCCACACGCCGTTGATGCCCGCGCGCGCCAGCTTTTCGAGGTAGCCCTCGGGGAACGGGTCTGCCTCGGGTTCGAGCAACGGGTCCCCGTACAGCGAGAAAAACGGATAGAGATAACGCGGATCGAGAACGGCCTGGAGCGCGGCGGTGCCGCGGGGGAGGAAAGGCCCCCCGTTCTCCTCCATGCGGTCCTCCATCCAGTAAGCAGCCTGCAGGAGGCCTCGCGGCGCGTTGGCGGTGGCGCGCACGATTGCATCTTCGACTTGCACGCTGAAGTCTTCGGCGCCTCCGGCCGCGCCGGGTTGCAGGCGGAAAACGAACCGGCCGCGGCCGCCGGTGCCGGAACCCATAGCGTCGCGCAGATAAGCGGAGAAGCGGTCCAATAGATGAGAGTCGGCGCCCTCGATAGTTACGGGCCAGCCGGAGACATCCACGCATCCGGCCGGAGCCGCCGCAGAGCGATTGAGCAACAGCGGGAGCTTCGTGTCGCTCAGGCGCGCCACGAACGTGAAGGGCGGCTCGCCCGTCATGGCGAGTTCCTTGCCTAAGGAGGCTTGCAAGGTGCGCCGGATTTCGGCCGCACGCCGCATGGCCGCAGGCCCCGGCCGGCCATACACCAACTTTTCGCAATCCGGCTTGGAGCCGAGCTTCACGTCCAGAAAGTCGTCTTCTTTCAGCGTGAATTCGTAGCGCTCGCGCGTCCAGCCCAGCAGTTGCACGATCTGCTCGTGCGGCAGCAGATGCCAGTTCTGCCGGATCACCGTGATATAGATGCGCCGTAGTCGATCCGCGGTGAGATTCGGCTTCGCGGGCAGGCCCATGGAGCGGCCGAGCGCCAGAATGTCGCTGGCCCGGCAACCGGCCACCTCCGCCATGCGCGCGGTGTTGGCCAACTCCCAGTTGCGCCACACGAACTGGTGCAGGCGATCCGGAAAGTGCGGCTCCTCGATGGGCGGGGCGGCGGCCGCCAGCCGTGGCAGCAAAGCCAGCGGAGGAAGTTGCAGGAAATGGCGCCGGTTCATGCGGGATTACCTCCATCGCGATACGCGCGGATCTCGTAGACCCGCGCGCTGTGGTCGCCTTGCGTCGCCAGGATCTTGAGCTTCAATCCCGTGGCGCGGCGGGCGGTGAAGCGCGCCACCCGCCGGCGCTGGTAGTTGCCGGTTTCCTCGTGAATGCGCTGCCAGGCGCCATCCACCTTCGCATAAAGCCGCCAGTCGCGCGCGCAGGTGGGCGCCTTCCAAAATGCGGGCGCTTGCGATGACTCCGTGTTGAGGCTGGTATCGAAGGCTACCAGCACCGTGTCGCTCTCCCGGGCGGTCCCGAAATCCAGTTCCACGGACTGCGGCAACCCTGGATCGGAGATCCATAGGTTCGGCATGCCGGCAGGCCAGGCGACACCATTGTTCACGTTCGCAGCGCCGAAGGGCTTGGGCGTGGGCGTCACGCGTATCGCGCGCGAGCGTCTTCTGCTGCGTCCAGTGGCGGTAAGCCGGGATATCCATTTCCGGAACCTGAAAGCCGGGCAGATCGCAGTGGCGCGGCTCGCAGCCGCCGGAAGCCGCGTGCAGGAACTGGGCGGCAGTGCCGGGGGCTGCACGGACGCCTCCGCCCAGCTTACACCGGGCGCCCGTAGCAGCACGGCCCGGTATGGCTTGCTGGGTGTTTTGCGCGCCGCCCGGTCACCTGTGAGCCAGCCGCGAAACGGCGGCGGAACCGCGCTCTTCGTGGCCGCCACTCGTTTGCCTGGGGCGCGATCCCAGATGCGCTCCATCTCATACAACTCCATTCCCAGGTCGGCCGCCGCGGTTCCGCGGTTCGCCAAAAAGAAAGCCATCGAGTGGGTGCGATTGTGCGTGACCGACACCTGGCCGAGCGGCTTGTCGAGGTTCTGAAGTTTCTCGGCCAGCGGCTCGCCAAACGACGGCACGGCCTCGCGGGTGGCCGTGGCCTTCGCATCGCGCGCGACATCGGCCGGATCCGCATTGCTCACGCCGAGCACGTGCACGTCCTCGCGCAGCAATTGCTGCTGGATGTGGGCGATGTGGGAACCCGCCGGATCGGCGGCCTGTCGCGGCGTAAGGCTCCGGGCAATCGCGTACGCCGCCGCCGTGCCCACGCTCTGGCCTTGCATCTGCACCTCGAATTCCCGGACGATCTCTACCGCCGGGCGAAATTTCACGTCCGCCACGATTCCGTTCTGCTCCTGGACCGCCCAGGTGACGCCGTCGATCAAGACGTCGGATTGCGAGTTGCGCGTGCCGTTGGAGACGAAATTCGTTCCCGTGTAGCCGCCGTCCCCCGTCACGCCCGGCGCCAGGAGAACGAGATCCAAGGTGTTACGCGTGTTCAACGGCATATCCAGCACGGACTTGTTATCGACCACGTGGCCGAGGGTTGCATTCACGGTGTCGAGCCGGAGTGCTTCGTCCGCGAGACCGATGCTGGTGGTCACGTCGCCCGGCTTCAGAATTACATCATTACATCTGCGGTGGTCTGCTGCTGCACCTGCGATTGCATCCCCGAACAGATAAAAATCCAGAACCCCGCGCTTTCGACGGTCAGCTTGTAACCATCAGGCGGCAAAAGGGTAAACAAATATGCCCCGCGCTCGTTTGCCGATTTCACCTGACGGGCATTCGTGCCTTCGTTGACTAGCGTCACCTGCGATCCCGGCACGACGCCGCCAGTGGGGCCCGTTACGGTCCCCCGCAAGGAGGCTGTGTACGATTGGCCGCGCAAACTCGCTGGTGTGAGCCAGGCCCACGCCATGCAGGCGATTGCAGACATTCGGACATTCGTCCTCATTGTGTCCTCCCGCTAATTCACGCCGGCCGCCTCGGGGTCACATACGAACTCACCCCGGCGGGTTGCGGCGGCAGATCGCCGATTCGGCCTCCACGGTGAACTCCGGCGCGCCATGCGATCCACCCGCACGGTCACCTCGTCCTGAGTGATCGGCTTTGAGCGCCGCACCTGCCTTCAGCCAAATCTATATCCCGCAAAGAGCCGTGTCAATTAGAATATGTAGAACGACTCATTCGAATTGCGAGACACATATGGACCTGCGCAAGCTCCAGCTCCTTACCACCGTGGTGGACGCCGGTAGCTATAAAAAGGCCGGTGAACGGCTCCATCTTTCGCATTCCGCGATTCACCGGCAGATCCGCCTGCTCGAACAGGACCTCGGCGATCGCGTGCTGGTACGCGTCGCACGGCACGTGAAGGTCACCGGGGCCGGTGAACTGCTGTTGGGCCTGGCCAGCCGCCTGGAACGGGATATTGCACGCACCCGCACACAGATTGATGAACTGCATCATCTGCAAGCAGGGCAGCTACGCATCGGCACCGGAACCAGCATGCTGATCTTCTTCCTGCCGCCGATCCTGGAACAGTTCCGCGAGCGATTCCCGGGTGTGGAAGTCACCGTCATGACCGGCACGGCCGACCAGGTAGTCCGGCTGATCCTGGCGGACAAACTGGATGTGGGAGTCATCTATTCGCTGGAAGATCTGCCTTCCGGGGAAACCGAGCTGGAACACGAATGCCTGTACCAGGAGAAGTTCGTGCTGGCGATCGGACAGGGCCACCCCCTGGAAAGGCGCCGTTCGGTCTCGCTCAACGAGGCCGTGCGATATCCGTTCATCCTGAACCCGCATCCCAGCCACCTGCGGCGAGTCTTCGATCGCCTGTTTGACCGAGCAGGGCTGAAGCCGCGTATCGTGATGGAACTGGAGAATGAGGAGGCCATGGAGGAAATGATCGGCATCAACATGGGGGTGACGTTTCTCTCCGAGCGGCGTGCGGCGAACGACCGCCTCCGCCACGTGCGGTTGCGTGGGCAGCCTATCTCCTGTGACGTCGGGTTGGTGCTCCCCAGAGCGGACTACCTACCGGCTCCGACACGCGAGTTTGCACGCATGTGCCGGGAGACCGCGAAGCGGCGGCCATAGGTACGACGTGGTCTATCTCGGTTTCTTTCGATGACAACGACTCTCGTCGACGATGCCGCCGTCACAGCCAGCAGGCCTCTTCAAGCTGGTCGACCGTCACGGCGCTGATCGCCTGGATACTGAATCCTTCCCGCTTCAGCTCTGCAAACTCGTTCACTTCCCTCGCCCTCAACAGATCTCGGCACCTCCTCGGTACCAGAGTCGATGCCGGCTATGGCCTTGTCAGGGGTGGGGAATTTTCAACCGGCGCTATGGGGATTATTGCGGGTCTTCCGCGATTTTGGTGGAATCGTCATGGCGAACAGTCAATGCCGGCGGCAGCAAACGGTAGAACGCGTGGCCGCAGCAGCAGAAAGCCGCTACGGCCGTACATCTGCCGTTTGATGAGCTTGATGCGGTGCACTTGGCCTTCAACCTGGCCGTTGCTCCACGGCCGCTCTATCGCCGCTGCAACAGCATCGTAATCGCGCTCAATTCCGGTCACGAATCGCTTTAACTCGGGCATTCCGGATGCGGATGCCCGAGTGAGCCATGATCGCAAGGCGGCGGAGTTCCGATCTTTGAAAACTTGGCGGAACTGGTGAGCCAATTCCTGACTCATCGCGACCTGCGGATGCGCGGCCGTTACGACATCCACCCATCGTTGCTCCTCCGGGTTGCGCTGAGTGGGTGGCTTCGTCAGCCAGAACGCAACCAGCTTGAGGTTTGGGAGCACCCGTCGAGGTTTGGGGGCTTTGGCATCGGGCTTAGCGCGCCAACCCTGTAAGTATTCCTTGACCCGGCTCCTCTGCCCGCCATAGCCCATCTGTCGCAACTCGCGGCAGAGTTGAGAAGCATTGTGGCACCCCTCCACCCAACGCCTCTCCAGGTAGTCGCGGTAGGAATCGAGTGCGGATCGCCGCTGGCGCGGCGCACGCTCAGGAAACTCCCCAGCCCGAAGGAATCGCCGAACGGTCGTACGGGTAATACCCAGTTCTTTGGCAATGGCGCGCTTGGTGAGGCCACGGCGATACGCGTCGCGAACCGCCTCATACAGCGCCTTCCGCTTGCCGCGCCGTTGTTCACGCTCGCGCTCATGCTGATTCAGCTCAACGGTCTGCTCAGGTCCGGCCGTATCCGGCGCCGGCGTCGGCGCGTCTTGGCCGTCGGTCGTGGTCGAATCGACAGGGATGGTTTGCGGCATGGCGATCCGGTGCAGTACGCTCGCCAAGCGTTCCAGCACGTGCTGGAGGGCGGTGGTGAGATTGCAGAAAAGGTGAAAACGGTCAGCCACTTGGAGGGCGTTCGGGGCGCCTTGGCGGGTACCTTCGGCGTAGGCGCCCGCGCGATCACGGCTAACCACCTGTACGCTGGGGTGGGGCTCGTAGCCAGTCAGCAGGTGTGTCCGATTCACGGTCCGGAAGCAGATCAATCGGTTGGTGACGCTCCAGATCGACCAGCACGGTTCCATACCGGTGCCCGCGACGCCAGGCCCAATCGTCTACACCCAACACCTTCACATCAGGAATTGATTCGCTGGCGTGCTGTCGTAGCACGCGAAGGATGGTATCGGCGCTCGACGAAATGCCGAGTTGGACTCCCAGCCGCCGCCCTGCCTCACCGCCGAGGGCGTAACCGATCGCCAGCACGGCATCGCGATACCGAGTGGTCTGCCTAGCGTAGGGCCTGACCACGCTCGGCAGTCGCTGCGTGAAGACGCGACACCCACATCGTGCGACGCGGCAGTAGAACCGACGAGTCCATAGGCGGATCCGAACAATGGAGCCCTGCCAGGGGAGGTCCTGAAGAACTCGACAATACCGGCTATGGATGCGGCCTGAGTAATCCATCGCTGCTTCAATCACACGGTGAACGACCCGGACTGCTGGATTAATTCGACGCTGAAATACAAACAGCCGAACCTCCGGAAGCCTTACGGGATTCGGCCCGTCCTGGAGCAGTACGCAAGCAAATATGGCGGCAAGCGAATGGGGATCACGGATTACTGGTTGGATGCCAGCTTCTACGGACGCCCGCCGTTCGCTCCCTGGAAGGGACGCGTCCCGCATTACGGCGCAACCCTCCAGGAAGATATCCGCTTCTACCACAGTCTCGGCGTCCAGAGCATCGCCACGTACGTTGTGGGAGTGGAGCGGAAGTATCTGGCTCAATTCACATCACCGGCACTGTTTCAGTATGGTGTGTTGTTGTGGAATCCGGATGCCGACCTGGCGGCGGAACTGCGCTTGTTCTGCGCGAACTGGTTCGGCAATGAGTCCCTCGCGAGCGTGTTCGATTGGCGCGAGCATCCGGATCCCAAACACTTGACGCCGGAGGAATGCCAAAAGCTGGCACGCCTTTATATTGAGAAGGTCGCTGTAGTCAGAAGCGCGCTGAATTCGGCGGGTGATGAACTCCGGCGCAGCCGCCTGAGCCGCCTCATCGCGGAGTACGAGCTGTGCGCAACCGTGATGAAGAATTTCGAGAAGGTGGTTCCCGTTCCGCTGCGCTGAGGACCAACGCGAGCACACAGGCACTGTAGAGGAAAAAGGCAAAAGGGACTGGACGGCTTAGCCGTCTTTGATGTCAGGCTTAGACCTGGCTTAAGAGATTGCGAAGCGCTCGGAACCACTTTTGCCTTTTGCCTACAGCGCGGAGTAACGGATCTGTTCGGCGGTGTCACCGTCGTTGTTTAGCCCGGTCACCAACGCGCTCAGTAGGGCGGGGCTGTCCAGTTTGTGCCTCTCGCAAATCTCGTCACTCTCAGGATATGCACGTTCAACGAAGATCGCGGCCGGCACGCGTACAGGGGTCGGGTTCCGACAGCATGCTGGTTCCGGCGCCGATGCGTAGCTGCCCTGCTTGCAGATGATGCAGTTCATCAATCTGTGTGCGGGTGCGTGCAATATCCCGTTCCAGGCGGCTGGCCAGGCCCAACAGCAGTTCACCGGCCCCGGTGACCTTCACGTGCCGTGCGACGCGTACCAGCACGCGATCGCCGAGGTCCTGTTCGAGCAGGCGGATCTGCCGGTGAATCGCGGAATGCGAAAGATGGAGCCGTTCACCGGCCTTTTTATAGCTACCGGCGTCCACCACGGTGGTGAGGAGCTGGAGCTTGCGCAGGTCCATATGTGTCTCGCAATTCGAATGAGTCGTTCTACATATTCTAATTGACACGGCTCTTTGCGGGATATAGATTTGGTTGAAGGCAGGTGCGGCGCTCAAAGCCGATCACTCAGGACGAGGTGACCGTGCGGGTGGATCGCATGGCGCGCCGGAGTTCACCGTGGAGGCCGAATCGGCGATCTGCCGCCGCAACCCGCCGGGGTGAGTTCGTATGTGACCCCGAGGCGGCCGGCGTGAATTAGCGGGAGGACACAATGAGGACGAATGTCCGAATGTCTGCAATCGCCTGCATGGCGTGGGCCTGGCTCACACCAGCGAGTTTGAGCGGCCAATCGTACATAGCCTCCTTGCGGGGGACCGTAACGGGCCCCACTGGCGGCGTCGTGCCGGGATCGCAGGTGACGCTAGTCAACGAAGGCACGAATGCCCGTCAGGTGAAATCGGCAAACGAGCGCGGGGCATATTTGTTTACCCTTTTGCCGGATACTGAATCCTTCCCGCTTCAGCTCTGCAAACTCGTTCACTTCCCTCGCCCTCAACAGATCTCGGCACCTCCTCTGTACCAGAGTCGATGGCGGCTATGGCTTTGTCAGGGGTGGGGAATTTTCAACCGGCGCTATGGGGATTATTGCACCGGCGGCGACAGCGGGAGCGCCACCCTGGGCACAACGGATCGGATCCGTCGCGGTACGGTGTCCAATTCACTCTGCTCGGCGCCTGAAGATAACGCACGGTTCTGACATGGAGTTGGAGGTCAAGATGAGACGAGTCATACTGCTTTTGGCTTGCTTCACAGCTGGTGTTTTCTGTGGCGTCGCTGCCGCACAATCGGTTTCCTCTACGGTGACGGGCAAGATCTCGGACCCGAGCGGTGCGGTAGTCACTGGCGCCTCTATTGCAGTCAGCAATGTCGACACCGGACTGACGCGCACTACGGAATCCAACGAGCAGGGAACCTATGTCGTGCCCCTTTTACCACCGGGCAAGTATCGGATTGCCGTACAGAAACAAGGCTTCCGGCCGGTAACCCAGACCGGCGTCGAACTGGAAGTCAACCAAGCCGCGCGCGTCGACCTGGTCCTCGAGTTGGGCACGCTCCAGGAACAAGTCACAGTGCAAGCCGAAGCCACCGCTGTCAACACCTACGAGGTCCAGCTTGGAGCGTTGGTGGATTCCCGTCGGGTCACCGACCTGCCGCTGAACGGTCGCAACGTCTATGGATTGTTCTCGATCCTTCCCGGTGTTGCACGCGTCAACGCCATCACGATCGAGCATCGTGATTCCAACAGCGTAAGCGTGGGCGGCAGCCGTCCTTTCTATAGCAGCTTCATGCTCGACGGCGGCTTCAATAACGACCTTTGGCGCAACGAGGGGAATGCCGCGCCCAATCCCGACGCCGTGCGGGAGGTCAAGGTCATCAGCACGAACATGGACGCGGAGTTCGGGCACCTGCCAGGCGCCGTCATCAATGTGGTCACAAAATCGGGAACCAACGAACTTCACGGCAGCCTGTTCGAATTCCTTCGCAACAATCACCTCAACGCGCGAAACTTTTTTCAGCCGACCGTCGCGCCCTTACGCCAGAATCAGTTTGGCGGTTCCCTGGGCGGCCCGATCATCCGGAACAAGACCTTCTTCTTCACCTCCTACCAAGGTTTGCGCGTGCGAACCACGCAGTTCGTGAACTCGGCACGCACACCCACCGCCGGTGAGCGACTCGGGGACTTCTCGTACCTGCCAGCCAAGAACTGGCCCTCGGATCCAGATACGAAGACGCCATTTCCCGGCGGCGTCGTTCCGGCAAGCCGTCTGGACCCAGTGGCCTTGAAGCTCATGAACGACGTCATGCCTCTGCCCAACACCGCCGATGGAAGATTGGAGGCTTCCCGCTCGAGTCCCGCCAACCAGGATGAGGTTTTGATCAAGATCGATCACCAAATTAGCAGTGCGCACAGGCTTTCCGGCAGCTTTTTCTGGCTCCGGACCGACGACTATCTTCCATTTGTGAGCGGTACGACGATTCCAGATTATGCTTTGCGCCTGGACAGCGTACGCCAGAGGAACCTGGTGATCAATCACGAGTGGACTGCTTCGAGCAATATCTATAACCAGATTCGCTTCAACTTGATGCGTCGCGACGGGCCCTGGGACTGGCAGAACCACAAGTCCCTGGCTGACTACGGCAGCACAGTCGTCAACGCAGCCCACTGGATAGTGCCGCCTCGCGTGAACGTGTCGGGGCGGGTGTCGATGGCGGCGTGGTCCTCCGACTGCCTGGTTCAATCTCTTAACTGGTCGGACGTGCTGACCTGGATCAAGGGCCGTCACAACCTGAAATTCGGCCTCTGGGCTAGGTGGGGCCTCTTTCGCCAGCACGCGAACAGTTCCGGTTCGGGTGACCTGACCTTCACGGGTGCGTTCACCGGCAACGCGCTGGCGGACTATCTGATGGGCCGAGCGGCGACTTTCATTCAGGACAATGGCGCGAATCCAGACCTCCGCACGAAGTCCTTTCACCCTTTTTTTCAGGATAACTTCAAGGTCCTGCCGCGCTTGACGTTGAACCTCGGAGTTCGATACGAGCTGACGACTCCGATGGTGTCGGTCAAGAACGACATGCAGGCGTTCCGGGAAGGTGTGCAATCCAAGGTGTTTCCTTCCGCGCCGTTGGGAATGCAGTTCTACGGAGACCCGGGCATTGGCCGGGGTTTTAAGAAATTCGACAAGAACAACATCGCCCCGCGCATCGGGATCGCTTACGACGTTTTTGGGAACGGCAAGACCGCCATCCGCGCAGGTTACGGCATCCACTACGCGGCGCAATTTGGCGACGGCATCTATGGTACCCAGCCCTACAGCATAGCTACAACGATATTTGGGACGCCCAGCCTTGTGGATCCCTACGCCGGTTTCCCCGGCGGCAATCCTTATCCTTACAAGCTGGACCAGAAGAATCCAACGTTTGTCCTACCTGTAACGATGCTATACGCCAGTCCGGACGCCGCGACATCCTATGTTCAGCAGTTTAACTTCGCTATCGAACAGCAAGTACGGCCCACCTTGAGCGTCCAGGCAGCCTACATCGGAAACCAGTCGCGAAAACTGTCGGTGAATCTCGACGTGAACGCTCCGATCTTCGGGCCTGGAGCCACGGCCGGCAATGTGGATCAGCGGCGGCCTTACCTCCCCGGAGTTTTCGGCACTGTTGCGGAGTTCGAAACCGCCGCGAACGCCAGCTATAACAGCCTCCAGCTTTCCCTCAATAAGCGATTCAACCACGGCTTCTCGCTGTTGGCAAACTACACGTTTGCCAAAAGCATCGACGTCGTGTCGCAAGACAACTGGTCCGCGGTCTCCTCCGTTTCGGACCCGCACAACCTCACTTTGGACCGAGGCTTATCGGATGGCCAGAGACGCCACGTTTTCGTGATGTCCGGCATCTGGGATCTGCCGCGGCTGAACCGTTGGGGATTCACGGGCCGGCAGATCCTGAGTGGCTGGCAATGCAACGGAATGTTGTACATCGCGAGCGGCACGCCGTTCAACATTACGACAGGTAGAGACACGAATTTAGACGGCCGTAACACAGACCGCCCGAACCTTATCGGAAACCCGTACATCGGTGGGGATCGTTCGCGTGACCAGATCATCGCCCGTTACTTCAACACCCAGGCCTTTGCCGCCGCCGCTCCGGGCATGAACGGCACATTCGGACGAAACGTGCTCGTCGGGCCGGGCGCCGCCAGCGCGGATTTGTCACTGTTCAGGAATATCTCGATTCGGGAGCGCCATCTTCTGCAGTTCCGCGCCGAGTTCTTCAATGCAACCAATCACGTGCAGTTCGGAAATCCGGTCAGCAGCCTGAGCAATGCTAACTTCGGCCAGATCTTGAGTGCATCAGCGCCGCGCGTAGTGCAATTCGGGCTGCGCTATTCGTTTTAGGCGCTTAGGATATATAAGGTGGACAGCAATGTCGATTCTGGTGGAGATAATCGATGCAAAGGCGTGAATTTGTGATGAACCTGACGGCCGGCGCCGCCACGCCATCTGCGCTTTTTTCAGCGCTGGCGCTGAGCCAAAGCGTAGGTAAATTCCAAATCGTGGCACTCACCGATCGCCTCCCTGGGGATGCGCGGCAGATTTCGGCCTGGGTCAGGGAGAACCATCTGTCCGGCCTGGAGATCGGTCAGATTGGCGGCAAAGCTGTGCATGAGCTGGCCAATCCGCGCGACATAGCCGAGTTGAAAGGAGCTGTCACATCGGCCGGCTTGACGGTGCCATCACTGTCGACCGCCATCTTTCTTTGCCCGCTCACCGACGAAGCCTATCGTGAGCACTTACAGCAGTTGAACCGATGTCTGGAGCTGGCGCAAACGCTCGGTGTCCCCCTCGTCGTTGTCCGTGCCTTTCTGCGGAAAGGCGGGCTGAACGAGAACTGGGAGAGACTGGCCGGTTATTATCGGGAACCTGCCCGGCGAGCGCGCGAAGCGGGTGTCACATTGGGAGTGGTCAATGATCCCGGGACGCTGCTGGGCACAGGCCGTGAGTTGGCCCGTTTGATCGAAGGAGTTGGATCGCCTCAGCTAAAGGCCGCGTGGGACCCGTGCGCCGCTATTTATGACATGGACCGGCCCGAGATCCCTTATCCAGATGGCTACGAGAAGTTGAAACGCCACATCGCGCTCGTACGAGTGCGGGATGTGGACCGGCAGCAGCACTCCGGCAAGCTCCAGGAGTGCGTTCTGGGAGAGGGCCTTGTGGGATGGGAGCAGCAAATTCGGGCCCTGATGGCGGACAATTTCCAAGGCCCACTGAGTGTGTCCACGAATTGGCATCCCGGAGTGAGACCCTCCGGCACAATTTACACGGGCGACAGCAGCCCGGAGGGCGCCAAGAAAGCTACTGCAACTTTCGCAATGGGTCTGCGGCAACTCGCTGCTCCACCGCCACCCAGCAAAACGCCATTCTCCACAGCGGAGTTCGCTTACCGCGAACTGGCGAAGTACCTGGGCCGCATTGTCCGGATCGAAGTGCCGGTGCGGAGCGGCAGACTTCACGGCGAGGGATACTACCTCTTTTTACACCCGAAGAACCTGGCGCTGACGGGAGAGGTGGAGATGGTGTCAGCAGTGCAGGATCTGGGCCGCGATGGATACCTGATTCGCAGCGTCGATGGAGGAGTGATCATCGCTTCCCGGCAGGAGCCTGGTTTGCTGTTCGGCACGTACGGATTTCTGAAAAGCCTCGGAGCACGATGGTATTTTCCTGGGTCGGAAGGAGAGTTCCTGCCGAAGCTGGAAACATTCAAGTACAGCGGGTACGGCATAAGGGCAATCCCGGCTCTCCCGGAACGCTCCATCATCGTGCGCGCGGTCATGGACACCTATACCGATTGGATCGAAGCGGCGCCCAGGATGGGGCTAAACAAGATTTGGCTGCACGATCAGGGCGGGATTCTGGAGGCCCCTGGGTTAGTCGCCGCCCGCGGACTGTTCGTGGGAATTCAACGCCACTTTGCGGGAGAAGAATACTGCACGGACGACGACCGCATGCTCACCTGGGAGGCCACGCGCGTCAAAGGCTATCTCCCATTGTTGCCGCCTGGATACCAGTCTGTACGGCTGCGCCCCTCGGATGGGTTCATCAAGGAGTGCACCGCCGGCACCAGCCTCCCCGACCAACTCGCCAAGTACGCTAATCGCATGTCGCGTGCGCTCCGTGAAATACGGCCCGACATGAGCTGGGACTACACGGTCTACCAGATGAACTGGGCGCCACCACCGTCTGTGGAGTTAGACCCCTCGCTCACCATCTATCTTCACCCAATCAATCGCTGCTTCAATCACACGGTGAACGACCCGGACTGCTGGATTAATTCGACGCTGAAATACAAACAGCCGAACCTCCGGAAGCCTTACGGGATTCGGCCCGTCCTGGAGCAGTACGCAAGCAAATATGGCGGCAAGCGAATGGGGATCATGGATTACTGGTTGGATGCCGGCTTCTACGGACGCCCGCCGTTCGCTCCCTGGAAGACACGCATCCCGCATTACGGCGCAACCCTCCAGGAAGATATCCGCTTCTACCACAGTCTCGGCGTCCAGAGCATCGCCACGTACGTTGTGGGAGTGGAGCGGAAGTATCTGGCTCAATTCACATCACCGGCACTGTTTCAGTATGGTGTGTTGTTGTGGAATCCGGATGCCGACCTGGCGGCGGAACTGCGCTTGTTCTGCGCGAACTGGTTCGGCAATGAGTCCCTCGCGAGCGTGTTCGATTGGCGCGAGCATCCGGATCCCAAACACTTGACGCCGGAGGAATGCCAAAAGCTGGCACGCCTTTATATCGAGAAGGTCGCTGTAGTCAGAAGCGCGCTGAATTCGGCGGGTGATGAACTCCGGCGCAGCCGCCTGAGCCGCCTCATCGCGGAGTACGAGCTGTGCGCAACCGTGATGAAGAATTTCGAGAAGGTGGTTCCCGTTCCGCTGCGCTGAGGACGTGGACCGCGCCCGAGACCCGCAGCGTAGATCCGCAGCGCACCGAGGGGCCATACATTGAACCCCAACGCGAAGCAGCTCCATACTGCACGCCGGCCCAACTGGTGGTACCAATGTTCGTCCGATGGATGCTGGTATTCGAAGATCCGCAATCGCAGACAGAATGGCTAGCTAAAGGTGCACCACGTGCCTGGCTCGAAGACGGCAAGAAGATCGGCGTGGAGCATGCGCCCACTAAGTATGGTCGTATGGGGTATACGATCGAGTCGCGTTTGAGTAGCGGCGAGGTGAATGCAAAAGTCCGGCTTCCGGCGACCCCTTTTGCGGCAACCATCAAGTTTCGCCTGCGCGTTCCTGAAGGCCACCAAATCCGTACAGTGACAGTAGACGGCAAACCCTGGGCGCGCTTTGATGCGGCGGAAGAGACGGTCACACTTCCGGCTATGCTCGCCGGTGAGGTTTCCGTAGCGGTCCGCTACAGGTAGGTTGAGCGATGCTGAGACTCTCTGGCCTCCTCTTTCTGGTGTGTCTCGAAGGCGTCGCTTTTGCGCGTTCCCCATACCCCTGGGCCACTTACTATGCTCCGAGACGGACCGCACCCGTCATTATTGACGGCGACTTGGCGGAATGGAAGAACGTGAACGGCTTCGCGCTGGATCAGGAGAAGTTCTTCTTTGTTGGGCAGGGGATGTCATCTTCCAGGTGGACCGGGCCGTCCGACCTTTCGGCCGTGTTCAGGGTGCAGTGGGATGAAGAGTACATCTATATTGCCTTAGAGATTGCCGACGACCGCGTGACCGAACCCCACGGTTCCCTCCAGCCGGGCACAAAAACGGGCTCCTGGGACGACGATGGGATCGAAGTGATGTTCGATAACGACGGCTGTGGCATGCCGAGATACTACATAGGCGACCCGATGCACCATGAGTTCCACTTCGTTTACAGCGCGAGACAGCCGTTCGTTTTTGATAATTTTTGGAAGAGGCAGCCCGGCGCTCCGGCTCCTGTATTCACTCTACCGAACGGAGCCAATGAGTCGCTGGCCTACCCGGGAGAAGCAATGGCGAAGAATGATATTACCGCCGTGTTTTCCGAGCCGCCCTACCATGGCCGGTATGCGTTTAGGAGAACCGAGAGGGGCTACAATTTCGAACTGAGGATGGCCCTCCCAGGCGCCACAATGCGTGCGATCAACGATGATGGGCACCCGATCGGCTTCGACATCGCGATCAATGACAACGATGAGGGGACCGGTGCGCTCAAGCAGCAGTTGCACTGGTCCGGCATTAACGATATGTTTTGGCGCAACTGCCAATTTTTTGGCACTCTGATTTTGATCAACAAATAGGAGCCTCCTCGGCTGCCGCCACACACAGAAGCGAGCGGCGGCTCGTTGATGCCAAGCACCCCAGTTTGTATGGTTATCTTAGATCACCTAATGCTAAGAAGAACGTTCCTTGCGCAGGTGGCGCTTGCATTGAAGAGGGACAGACTTCATCAGGTTGTCCGGATCCTGAATGAGGTGACGCGCACCGGCTCAGTCGCGATCAGCGCTTTGACCCCATTCGCAACCAGCTTCAGGCAGCTGACAAAGACAAAGCAAGCGCGATCATATATGAACTCACCGGGCCGGAGCGCGCGCTCGAGTTGCCGCTCCAGCGGGTCTGCGTTGCTGCGGGAGCTTGGCCTCATCTGCCGGACCTCTTATGCTGTGCGGCTTATGCTATGCGGCGCAACGGGACGAACCGGATCTCGACTCGTTGATCCAGGGCGGTCCCGATCTTTCGCAACATCGCGAGGGAGTGGCCCTCGTAGTCCGCGTCCTCGAGACGGCAGATGACCGAAGCGGTGGTGCCGATGCGCCTGGCGAGTTGCGCCTGTGTCAGGCCGGCCGCGGTGCGCAATTCGCGGATCTTGCGGGCAATCTCCTCATTCGCCCGCGCCTCTTCAAGCTTCCCCAGGCGATCTGGTCTGCCCCGATAAACGCGCCGGTGCAGGATTTCCAATCCGTCGCTGGTCGCTGTTGAGCGCTTCATCATATCAACCCTCCTCATAAGTGTGTCTTTGCGGATTCGCCTCGAACCTCTTCTTGCGCTCGATAGCGCGATCAATCTCCTTCCGCGGGACGACTCGCTCTTTTACGATGCCGTGCGAGATGACCGCCGCGACGGTCCCGTAGAAGAAATACAGCATCCGGTGGTGCTTGCCCCCAAGACTCGCGCGAAGTTCGTAGATGCCGTCGCGCAGGAAGGCGGCTTCGGGTCGCCGCAGTTCGTGACCCATTTCCCTGAGCCGCTCCAGGCGAAGATAGCACTTGTCCTGCACTTTCGCGGGCAACTCGTCGAACCACTCCAGGAATGGGCATGAGCCGTCCTCCTCGCAGAAGAAGATAACTCTGGTTCTGGCCACTTGGTTTCAGTGTATTCGCAAACTTGCGAAAACGCAAACCAACGCGCGCGTTCTGGGGGAGCAATCAAGGCTTGGATGCGCTTCGTCGTGATAAGAATGGCAAAAATACGTGCGCCGGTTTGGAAACAACCGTCTGGGGTTAAATTCGCCGATTGACAGTCCGTTTTCGAGAACACATCCGTATCTCATTGCTGGGTAGTGAGTTGGCGGTTTTTTGTCTCCAGTTCGAAAACCTGCAACTCGTCGGCTTCAAACCGTCACATTAAGGAATTTTGAGAGACTGGTTAGTAAAAGTCGCTCTTTGGGGAGCCAGGGCTGCGTACGCCCAACCGCAAGGCCTTGTTTTCGTGATAGCAGCGCCCGAGAGCTGTGTCGCCGGCGTCCGCAACATCCTGCAACTTCTAGCCCGAAGTTCCTTCTGACAGTGTAGAGTATCTTGCTGATTTGAAGGGAGAAAGGGGTAGGATCGACTTCCGTTTTCTGGCTACAACCCCAGAAGCTGAAACGCGCGCGCCTGGATGGGGGTGAGTTCGGTCAGTTGGTGAAAGCTCACGCCCTTAGGGCCGGATGGGATCTGACAGAGGTTCCGGCATCGAGTTCCCAAGACCTGGAGCAGGGTCCTGAAGCTGTGCACCTCAAAGCCGTCCGGTGTGCGCCGCTGGACTTTCTTTTTCTTGGCGGAAAGGGAAGCTTGAGCAGGAGCTACCGGGTCTCGCCGGGTTCGGTCCCCGTCCAGCTCTTCATCGTCAAACAGCAGCGGCGCCAAGGCCTTGCGCATATGCCACTCGACGTAATAGGCCAGCAGGCAAAGGAAGATGTGCGCGCGGACATGATCGGCGGTGCGGTGATGAATCGGGCGAATCCGCAGGTCGATCCCCTTCAGGCACCGGAAGGCTCGCTCCACCTGAGCCAAGCTCTTGTATCGGCGCACCGTGTCTTCGGCCGAGCACTGCTGGCTAGTTTCACTGGTGCGCATCACATAGATGCCATCCAGTTGCTCCTCGCACCGAATGGATTCGGCGCGCCGCGCCCAGCCGAAGACGCCATCTGCGATGGTGAGCGAGAAGTGCTTGGCCACCTTGAAACGGTTCAGCACCTTGCCCACTTTCAACGCAATCTCGGCTTCCAGCAGCCGAGTCCGCTTCCGACGGGCCACTTCCTTGGCGATCTTGTCGAGTTGTTTTTCCGTGGCCCGCAGCAGGTCTTCGCGCTTCCGGCGGCGCTGCTCCGACAGCAACGGATTGAAGCAGGCGATGAGACGCTCGGAAGGGTAGTCCGGGGAGGTGATCTCCGCCAGGTTCCGCTGATCGAACAAGGACAGTTGCAGCCATCCGGCGGTCACTAACTCCCGGATCGCCGGTCCCCGCAGGGCCGAGATCCAACCCAGCCCAGGATATTGTCTGAGCTTGTCGATCTGGGTCTCGGTCAGCATCCCCCGATCACCGACCAAGACCACCCGCACCAGGCCAAATCGCTGCCGTAACTTCTCCACTTGATCGACCACCGTGGTGGGATCGCCGGGGTTGCCGGGATAGACCTCCACCGCCACAGGACACCCGGCGGCGTTGGTCAGCACACCGTAGACGATGATCGGCAAGCCCTTCTGGCCGTCCCGGTCGTTGCCGAAGTGCGCCAGCGGGCAGGTGTGTCCTTCGTAGTAGCTGCTGCTGACGTCATAGAGCACCACGGCCCCCTCACTCAGATGCCTCTCGGCCAGTTTCTTCTCGATGCGCGCCTGCCGCGCCAGCAGCCAATCCAGCGCTCGATAGAGGTGGTCTTCATCGCAGTTCGCAACGGCCAGTTCCTGGGCCAGCGTGGTGGTGTACCACAGCCGGGTGGTGGCCAACTTGGAGCAGGGATACAGCAGACGCTCGGCCAGCATGGCCAGAACCAGGTTGCGCTCTGAGCAGGGCTTGGAGGCAATTAAGGAGTCCAGTCCCAGCCGCTGCACGCTGCCCAGAATGGCCTGTACGTGGCCGTGCGGGAGGTTCTCAACCAGGCGGAAAGCGGCCGCAGCAGGAACAAACTTTTCGCCCGCCAGGGCTCGGCGGATCAGATCGATCAGTTGGGGTGGCAGGTGGGAGATGTTGCCGAGGGTTTCGTGCTGAACCTGGGAGCCGACGCGGAAGGAGCGGCGCAGGAGGTGGGACTGATAGACCTTGTCCTTGTAGTGGCGCGTTGTGGTGGTCACGTGAACTGGGCCGACTCTTGACGGCATGACCAATTATAAGGCATCAAAAATCACAATGCAAGAGAAAAGATGATTAATTTAGTGGCTACAAATAGAAGCCCAAACAGCACCTAATCAATTCTTGAAGTTGGCTTTATCCCTTTTTAGGCGTCAGGGACTTCGGTTTAGTAAGGCTGCCGTCATCTTGCTCGGAGCCACGCGGATCCAGCTTTCTATCTGGCGGCGTTGTAACTCGTCAAGGGCTCAACGTGATTGGGCTCGTGCCGCTCTTGCTCGGATCCGCCTGGCTGGTCGCCGTCACCGTCACCGTCTGCTGCGCGGTGATCCCGGCCGGCGCCGTGTACATGCCCGAAGTCGAGATATTCTCTACAGCCGGGCTGATTGACCAGCCCACCGCCGTGGCGCTGGTGTTGGTGACGGTGGCGGCGCGACCGAACAATTGAGTGTCGCCATAGCAGCGGAGCCCCCAATGGTCGAGCTTGCCTGCCGTACGAGGAGCAGGTCAAGGGGCGGTTGTCCCAATAGAGCAAGTTCCCGGAGATCGGTGCTCCGAGGATCCCGAAGGCGACCGCCTTGAGCGGGGCGCCGCCGGGGATTGATCTCGTAACGGGGACGACACGCCCTCCACTGAAGCAGGAAGCGGGCGGCCTCTTCCTGCGCCCCCTGGGTGTTGTCCTTGGTGCGGACGGCCAGGGTGTACTCGTTGACCGCGCGCTCGCGCTGGCCCGGTGATGTCGAAGATCCTGCCCAGGTTGAGGTGCGCCCAGACCTCGGTCCACCGTTCCTCCGCGCATAGGCGAGCGGCTGCCAGGATGTCGGCGGTCACCTGAACGGGCTGAGAGCGTCCGTGACCTGATCCCCCCGAGATGGCAGTCTCTTCCAACGCCGTTTCAGGACGATCCGGTCGCTCGGGCGGCCTTGGCGATCAGCTCGATAGTCATGGCTCCTGGAGCATCAGTGACGCGGTAAGTTCTTGTCACATTCAACCCCTGAGCGCCGTTTCTGTGCATAGACGCACAATGAATCTCGGCGGTGGCAGTAACGGCGAATTGACCATGGCACGGACGTTCGGTAGCGCGCCCGCCGGTCAGGTTAAAACGGGCTGGACCGAGTCCGCCTTCGAGGCGGCGTTTTTCGACCACTACCCCCGTGTCGTCAGCGTCCTCCACAGCATGCTCGGCGATCAGAGTCGGGCGGAAGAGCTGGCCAGCGACACGTTCGCAAAGCTCGCCGCGGGACGGGTGCCCGTTGGTGAGTACGAGAATCTGGCTGGCTGTACCGGACGGCGACACGGCTCGCCATCGATTCCCTGCGGGCCGCCGAGCGCCGTAAGCGCTACGAAAGCACCGCGGCGAGGGAGGCGCAAGCCCCCGATACCCCGCTGGACAGAGGGCTACGGAACGAGAGGGCGCGCACGGTGCGGGCTGCGCTCGCGCATCTGAGTCCGTTCCAGGCACAACTGCTGATTCTGCGCAGCCACGGCCTGGCATACAAGGAACCGGTTGATTCGTGAACTGCTCGCGGGCAGCATCACGGTACTGAAAGACGAGAAGGCGATCGTGGTCGCAAACCGCGAAGAGGCGGCGGGTTTGGCCGGGTTCCCGGTCAGGCTGCCCGCCATTCGCCAGGACGCTCCGCATCTGAGGGTCGAGGGCGAGCATGCCTTTTACCTGACCGTGAACAGGCAACTGATCGAGCCGTTCCTGAACCTGGTCAACCGATCCGACCTGAAACTGCCGGAAGGGCTCGACGGCGCGAGAGTGACCGTAGATATCCCTCGCACGGTGCTGGTCTCCTACGGCCCATGCCCGGAGTCGCCGGGGCCGGTTCCGGATCCATCCAAGCTGGTGAGTTGCCTGGGGCTGGCCCAGGCGCCGACTGCTAGCGTCATCACGGTGCCTGAATTGAACCTCGGACAACTCGCCGAGATCGGGCTCCAGGTCAGCGGTATGACGCTGGAACAGGCGCGCTCGTTCAGCAGCGCCATGGACTGGACTTCCACGCTGGCAATTCCGGTTCCCCTCAAGTCGGCCAGCTACGAGGCTGTGGTGATCGACGGGCAAGAGGGCGTCCTCATGCTGGGACGGCCGCGCTGGAATTGGCCGGAACGTTGGTCGCTGATCTGGGTGAAGGATGGCCGCGTCTACTGGCTCGCGAGCTTCGGCGATCCAGGGGTGGCAGTGGCCACGGCGGAGTCGCTCAGATAGAGCTAGACCTGCGAACGCACCTCAGGACGCATTTCAGAAGGAGGTTGAAATGTCCATTTTTCGGAGAATGCTGCGGTTGGGCGGTTACTTGAACATCGCCATCGCCGCGGCCCACCTGTTCATGATGTTCATGATCGTCGCCAGGAAGCAGATCTTCCAGGCTCTCGGAACCCCAGTGCTTGAAAAGGGTTGGGGCTTGGTGCGGTTGCAGCTCATGATTGCCGGAGTCGCGGCTTTCGTTGGGCTCCTTGGCCTGTATGGGCTATCGGGCGGCGGGCGCATTCGGAAGCTTCCATTTCTGCGAGCCTGGCTCCTCCTCACCGGCGCGATCTTCATCTTCCGCGCGACGGAGATTATTGGCAACATTCAGGCGCTGATCGAGCGTGGCGTCAGCGATTGGCACAGTCTGACACGCCCATCGGTCTCGCTGTTCGCACTCTGTATCGGATTGCTGTACATGGTGGGACCCATCGGTCTTTGGAAAAGGCTGCAAGCCCCGGTCCGCCGTGAACATACGCAAGGAGTCCGAGAAGCGTAGACCGCGAGGCGGGGAGCAGTTGAACTGGGGTTGGCGCTCTCCAGGGAGTCAACCACGGAGCAGTGCTGGTCTGGATGGAATCAGACTGGCTCCCCACACTGGATACATTTCGAACTCTTGCAGCATAAAACCGCCACGCTCGAACCACCAGAACTCCTTTTCGCCCAACACCAGGAAGCCGAT
>CAVRZY010000210.1:0-65319 GCA_963725415.1 uncultured Acidobacteriota bacterium
AATCATCGTATTGCTATGCTGTGCATCTCCTGCCCGGTGGCCGCGCGGAACTCGGCCAGCGTCCGGAACCTCTGGAATTCCTCTCCCTCCAGGCTATAGTCCCGCAAGACTCCCTTGCGGGGCGCCTTCCAAAAATACTGGTCGCCACCGCCACGGTTGGGCCGGTAGCCGTTGTAGTCGTACGTCGAATAAGAGGTGGCGTTGGGGAAACGGAAGAGCTCGCACCCGCGCCCGTCTGCACCCAGAAACAGGTTGTTGCGGAAGTGGGCGTTCGAGAAGATCTCTCCGTTGCCGATCAGCCGATGCCGGTCCTCGCTCGGCGGAGCTGGAGGATAGCATTGCAGGTCAAGGAGGTCGGTAGCGGCGCACCTCGACGGCAACTACGGGAGAAGTTGCTGGATTCGGCGCGCCGCCGCGAAATCGAGGTCCTGTCGAGTGTTAAGGTATGTGCCTTCGTCTCCCGCGGTCCTATCGGCTTAGGACCGTCGTCCGGACTCTTGAAACGTGCGCATGGACTACGGTAGGCGCCTACCGAGCTCTTGCCGGCGCGCTAAGAGCACATCCCGCGCAGTCGTCCAACGAATACTGGGATAGCGATCGTTGTCGAGCGGCTCTAGCTTTGCCCGGCCGTCGAACATGTTACGCATGTACTGCATGCCCTGCCATGCCGGGTAAAGTTCCTTCTCTCCGGGAGCGACCGTGCGCGCGACCTTGATAAGCGTGCCGAGCATTCCCAGACCTCCGGCGCGGAACAGGCGGAACTCCTTTCCGGTCACCTCACTTACGACCGCCGTCAGTTCCCGGGCGCTGAGTTGATCGCCAGCAATTCGTAGAAAGCGAGGGGTGGACGGATCAAGAGCCGCGCTGGCCGTGAATGCGGCCGTGTCGTCCATCGTCGTGAAGTCCATGCGCTGGTCCGCGTCGCCCCAATAGAGGACTCGCTTCAGTTTGAAGAGAATGAGCGGCATCTGACCGGTCAGCATATCGGCAAACGCACCGTTGAAGATCGTGGTCGCTGAAATCGAAGTCTTATCGAGGCGCTTGTGGAAGTCTCGGCGCAGATCGAGATTGCGATTCTCTCCGGGTGGAAACTTGGTGAAATCGATCGAGTAGTCGGACGGAATGAAACGTGGCACGTCAGCCTTGATCGCAGCGTCGAGCAGAACTGTTTGCGTTTCCACGATCACGTCCCGCAATCCCTGTAGCGCGGACACCACGCAGGACGCACACGAGCATGCCGGTGTCACTTGGGAAACGCTGCTTAAGTCGGCACTGGCAATCGTTACGCCGAGTTCCTGTAGTCGCTCAAGCTTGTCTCGCGCAGTGCCGTGGCGAACAAGCGCTTTTACGCTGGCTCCCCGTTCGAGCAGAGCTCTCGCGATGCGTCCGCCGAGATTACCGGTGGCTCCCGCCACGACGATGGTCGAGTCACTCATGATTCCGATATTAGAGACAGGACAG
This sequence comes from uncultured Acidobacteriota bacterium, assembly GCA_963725415.1. Classification (GTDB taxonomy): domain Bacteria; phylum Acidobacteriota; class Terriglobia; order Bryobacterales; family Bryobacteraceae; genus CAVRZY01. The sequence goes on from CAVRZY010000210.1 coordinate 1,462, forward strand.
CGTCGATGCAAAGTGAGCGCAGATCCGAGTGGGGGGCGACCCTGGCGGGTCGCCGGAACCGGCCGGAGCCCTGTTCCCACTCAGGTTCGAGGGAGGTGCTGGCGCAAGTCGTCGATCTGGTGGGAGAGGTGGTCGAGGCGGGCCATCAGTTCGGCATGCCGTTGCTGGCGGGGCGTTTTGCCTTTCATGAAGAAGGTGCCGCCCGGCTCGAGTGCTGCAGGTTTCAACCTGGCCGAGGCTGGCGAAGCCCTGCCGATGGGCCACGTTCAGGAGTTCGGATTCGGGCACCAGTTCCTGGGCCAGAGCCTGGCGGCGGACACGGCCATGGTCGATGAGGACGGTCGGCTTGCCTTCCAACAGTTGGTCGAGACGGCGGTGTTTGAAGACGAAGCGGACCACCACGTAATTCATCACAAACAGGGTGAGAGCGCCGAGGAGGCCGCCGGTGGTGGAATTGTCGTTGCCGATGATGCCGTTCTGCACGGCGTTGGAGATCGCCAGCAGCACGACCAGGTCAAAGGGGTTGAGTTGGGCGAGCACTCGCTTGCCGAAGAGGCGCAGGCAAACGATGAGAAAAAGGTAGACGATGATGGGGCGCAGGATCTTCTCTGCCAGGGTGACCGTAGCGGGCAGATCGAACATGTTCGGCCCCGTTCCAGTTAGGAGGGTCAGAAAGGCAAGCATGTTTCTTATCCTACGCTAGGCGTTGTGCTCTGGGGCGCAGCGGCGCTGGGATCAGCCGCGGCGAACGAGCCAGCGGGCCATCAGGGGGATCCGCAGATGCCACATGCCGCTGTGTTCCTCGACTAGTTGACGGTGGCGGAGCGAGGCGCGCAGCTTTTCGTCCTCGGGCGGAGATTGCTCCTCCCTGATGCGGAAAGCGGAGAGGTACTCCCACTCGCCCGGCAGGAAGGATTCGCGGTGCATGAGTTCGTAAAGAACGATGTGGCCGCGGACGATGGCGTGGTCGAGGGCCCGTTCCAGGAGGCGCTTGTTTTCTGACTCCAGGCGCGAGTTGCGGTCGATGGTGCTCAGCCGTGTCTGGAGCCGGGAAATCTCGGAGACCCATTGCCGAACCTGCGACGACTGGCGAAGGAAACCTTTTTCGCCTTCGGGGAGCCTGGCCACGATGCCGTCCAGTTGGGTGAGATCGGTTACCTGGCCGACCTGGCGGGCGAGCAGGATTGCCCGGGCGCGGAGTACCGCCATGCGCTGGCTCGGGTAGGTAGTAGTGAGCCGTTCGATCTCGGTCTCGCCGACCTGGATGTTTTGCTCCGCGTACCCGACCAGCAGGCGATGCAGGGCTGGAAATGCGATGCCGCACATGTCGTCCCAGGCGACACGATGATACAGGTACCATCGGCCGCGGGGCCTAGGCCAGACCGAGGTCTTTCTCGAAATCATTCCGGATGTGATCGATGGGCTGGCGCCACTTGGGATTCCCCTTCACCACCAGATTGACGGACTTGTTGCGCTCGAGGAAGCGAACAATGTCATCGCGGGCTTTGAGCCACTCCGGGGCGGTGGCACCGAGGTCTGCGCCGCAAGCGTCGAGGAGCAATTTCCACGGGGCGGGTTCCTTGTCGTTCGAGAGATCGACGTAGAGAGGATTCGGGCGCCGGATGGCATCGGGAAGCAAGGATGGCGCCCGGAGGAGGGGGATCACGCAACCTTTTTGGAACTGCGGGTCGCGGGCGATGGCGCGGTCCATCTCGTGTTGGCAGTACGGGCTATCGAGGTAGTCCGGCGAGAGTACCAGGACGCATATCTCTGCGGCGTCCTGGGTGGCGTCCATCTGACTGGCAGTAGCTGGCGAAGACCTTCTTGCTCGTGGTAGTCGAGCTCGCCGGGATGTCTTGAAGGGTGCATTCAGCCCAGAAATTAAGGATAAGCGCAAAAAGGCAGAAAAAAATCCCCACATCAATGGGGTTGAAGTCCTGACAGCTCGGGATGCTGGACGGCATTTGCACCATCTCCTGTCTGCCCAGTAGACTGGTTGCTGGAGGGACGCAATCATGATTCTGATTGTTGGGGCGACGGGGCTGTTGGGCGGCGAGATCTGCCGGCGGCTGGCGGCGGAGGGGAAAGCGGTGCGGGCGCTGGTGAGGCCGAGTGCCGATCCGGCCAGGCTGGAGGGGCTGCGGGGCGCGGGGGTGGCGTTTGCGCAGGGGGATTTGAAAGAACCTTCCAGTCTGGAGAGCGCTTGCCGGGGTGTGAGGACGGTGATTTCGACGGCCTCGTCCACGTTTTCGCGGCAGGCGGGGGACGGGATTTCAAGCGTGGACGAGCAGGGCCAGTTGAACCTGGTTGAGGCGGCCAGGGCGAGTGGCGTGCAGCATTTCATCTTCATTTCGTTTCCGCCGATGGCGGAGGATTTCGCGCTACAGCGGTCCAAGCGGGCGGTCGAGAAGCGGCTGGTGGAAAGCGGCCTGGAGTACACGATCTGGCAACCCACGTTCTTCACCGAGGTCTGGCTGCACCCAGCGATCGGTTTCGATTTCGCGAACGCCACGGCGCGGATTTACGGGGCAGGCCGGAACAAGATCAGTTGGATCTCTTACCTGGACGTGGCGGAGTTCGCCGTGCGAGCGGTGGAGAATCCGGCGGCGCGGAACAGGACCATCCCGCTGGGAGGCCCGGAAGCGCTGAGCCCGCTGGAAGTGGTGGGAATCTTCGAGGAGGTTTGGGGGCGCAAGTTCAGCGTCGAGCACCTACCGGAGGAGGCGCTGCGCGCGCAGAGAGCCGCTGCTGAGGACCCCCTGTCGGAGACCTTCGCCGGGTTGATGCTCAGCTACGCCGCGGGCCAGGTAATTGACATGCGAACCACACTCGAGAGCTTCCCGGTGCGGCTGGCGAGCGTCCGGGAGTATGCGGAGCGCGTGCGCGGCGCTCAGGCAAAGCGGCCTCCTTCTTCCCTGTAAAGAATTGTAAGCGAAGGAACCTTCCGAACCCTGCCATGCATCTTGTCAGGTGGAAGGAGGGAAACGAAGATGAAACGGCAAGTTGGAAGGATCTCGCTGGTGGCGATCGGCGTGTTACTTGCGGCGCCGATGTTACTCCAGGGCACCACCAAGAACGTGCCCAAGAGCCTGGAGGAGCAGGTTCGGCACGAGCTGGTGATGCTGCCCTACTACAACGTGTTCGACAACCTGGCGTTCGCGGTGAACGGCGACCGGGTGACCCTGATGGGCCAGGTGGTGCGCCCGACCCTGAAGACGGATGCCGAGCGGGTGGTGAAGAGGATCCCGGGGGTGGCTGGGGTGACGAATGAGATTGTGGTGTTGCCGCTATCGCCGTTCGACAACCGGATCCGGTGGGGCGTTCTTTACGCCATCTACGGTAACAACGCATTGTGGCGGTACGGCCTGGGCGCCCTGCCTACCATCCACATCATCGTGAGCGGCGGGAATGTGACGCTAGAAGGCGTGGTGGACCGGGAGATGGACAAGAACATCGCCAACCTCGCAGCCAACAGCGTTCCGGGGGTGTTCTCGGTGACGAACAACCTGCGCGTGGCAAGCGCGCGGTCGTAAATCGAGCGCGCAGAAGCGCGCTACATTGTAGGGATGAGGGCAGGCTTCGAGTTATTCGGCCTGCCCCATTTTTTTATTCTGGGGACAATTCCCGCCCTGGGCGGCTTGCTGGCTTGGTGGTCGCGGCAGAGCGAGACTTCCGCGCGCCGGATCCGGTTGAGCCTGGGTGCGTTCCTGCTGGTGAACGAGCTGGTGTGGTACGGCTACAAGCTGCGGCAGGAGGGGATTCGGTTTCCGGAAGGGCTGCCGCTTCAGCTTTGCGATCTGACGCTGTGGCTGACCATCGTGGCGCTGTTCACGTTGCGGGGGTGGAGCTTCGAGCCGGCGTATTTCGCGGGGCTGGCGGGAGCGACCCAGGCGGTGCTGACGCCCGATTTGTGGGCGCCTTGTTGGTCCTATCCCACCATCTACTTTTTCCTGGCGCACGGGGGCGTGGTGGCGGCAATCCTGACGCTGGTGTGGGGGAAGATGGTGCGACCGCGGCCAGGCTGCGTGTGGCGAGTGTTTGCGCTGTTGAACGGGTACATGGCGGGGGTGGGCGCGTTCAACGCGGTCTTCGGGGCGAACTACATGTATCTTTGCCGGAAGCCGGCGGGGTCTTCGCTGCTGGACTACCTGGGGCCGTGGCCGGTGTACATTCTGGCGGGCGAGGCGCTGGCGCTGGTACTGTTTGGGTTGCTGTGGCTGCCGTTCCGGCGGCGAGACCTGGGGCGGTAGAATCACATTCGAGAGGGTGCTTGCAGAATGCTATCAAGGAGGAGCGAATGAGACCACTTGCTGCCGGCGCGGCGATGATCGTAGTGCTGGCTCTTGAGCCGGCGCAGGTTTGGGCGCACTGTGACGGGATGGACGGCCCGGTGGTGAAGGCGGCCATCAAGGCTTTGGAGAGCGGCGACGTGCGTCCGGTCTTAATCTGGGTGCAGAAAGATGGGGAGGCGGAAGTCAAAGCCGCTTTCGCTCAGACGCTGGCGGTGCGGGAACTGGGTCCGGAAGCGCGGAAGCTGGCGGACATCTACTTCTTCGAGACGGTGGTCCGGGTACACCGGGCTGGGGAAGGCGAGCCGTACACAGGTCTGAAACCGGCGGGGCGGGATCTGGGTCCGGCCATTCCGGCCGCGGACAAGGCGCTGGAGAGCGGCTCGGCCGAAGCGCTGGTGAAGTTGTTAACGGAAGCCACCGAGCACGGCGTTCAGGCGCGCTTTCAGCACGCTGTAGCGACGAAGAATTTCAATAGGACCGACGTGGCGGCGGGACGCGAGCACGTGAAAGCCTACGTGGAGTTCCTGCACTACGTGGAGCGGGTCTACCAGGCTGCGCAGGGGCCGGCGGAGGGGCACGTTCACTGAGGTCGTGGGACATGTCTCCGGCCGTGCCTGGGGGAATTGACGATTGCGGAATTGAGGATTGCTGTGTCTAGCGCTGGGGGACCCTCCAATTGGGCGGCGCGCCAGGGCCAGCCCTCCTCCCATAGACTGGAACAAGAGGAGCCCAAGTTGAGCTCTCGTTACAAGTGGTACGTAGTGGCGATGCTGTGGTGCATCTCGGTCTTCAACTACGCCGATCGCCAGGCTATTTTCTCCGTCTTCCCCCTGCTGGAAAGGGAAATGGGCCTGACGCCGGTGGAGCTGGGGCTGCTGGGTTCCTCGTTCGCTTGGGTCTACGGCCTGTGCGCTCCCTTCGCCGGCAATATCGTGGACCGCGTGCGCCGGACCAGCGCCATCCTGTGGGGCCTGTACGCCTGGAGTCTGATCTGCGTGGCCACGGCCCTCTCGCGCAACTTCCGCCACCTGTTTTTCTTTCGCGCGGCAGAGGGCCTGGGGGAGACCTTCTACTACCCGGCTTCCATGTCGCTGATCAGCGACTATCATGGCAAGACCACCCGCTCCCGGGCCATGGGCCTGCACCAGACCAGCGTGTATTTCGGCACCATCACCGGTGGATTCTTCGCCGGCCTGATCGGGCAGCGCTACGGCTGGCGCTGGTCGTTCATGGTCTTCGGCAGTCTGGGCATTCTGCTGGGTGTGGTGCTGAAGCGGAATCTGATTGAGGCCGCAGCGCGGCGCGGCCGATCCGGGCACGCCAGTCGCGCCGCGCATGCCGATGGCCCAGTTCCTGCGGGTCATCTGGGGCACCCCTACCGTGCTGATCCTGATGGCCGCCTTCCTGTGCGCCAATTTTGTCGCGGTGGTCCTGCTCTCCTGGATGCCCAAGTTCCTCTTTGACCGGTTCGGGTTCAGCCTGGCCGTGGCCGGGCTGATCGCCACGGTCTTCGTGCAGCCGGCCAGCATGCTGGGCGCACCGCTAGGAGGCTGGCTGGCGGACGCCTTGCGGAAGCGTACCGTTGGCGGTCGCATGATGGTTCAGGCCCTGGGCGTGTTTCTGGGCGCCCCGTTCGTGCTGCTGTGCGGGCAGACTCATTCCCTGGCTCTGCTGATCGTGGCCCTGACCGCCTGGGGCCTGTGTAAAGGCTTTTACGACGCCAACATCTTTGCTTCGGTCTTCGACGTGGTCCGGCCGGAAGCCCGCGGCACCGCCAGCGGCTTCATGAACATGATCGGCTGGCTGGGCGGCGGCAGCGCTCCCGTTATCATTGGCTACCTAGCTCAGCGGCACGGCCTGGGCAACGCCATCTCCCTGGCCGCGCTGGTGTATGTGGTGGCGGGCCTGCTGCTGATCACGGGCATCCTCGGTTTCGTGAAGCGTGACGTCGCGCGGATCGCTCGATAGACCCGCGCATCCCGGCTTGACCTGAACCTCCAGTTCCCGTAGGATGGCCAGTGTTCCCCTGGGATGCGCGGATGGCAGAACCTGGCGTAAACGCAGAACAGGCTCCGGAGATCCCGGACAAGCTGTACTTCCGAATCGGGGAAGTCAGCCGGCTGGTGGGAGTGCAGCCTTATGTGCTCCGGTACTGGGAAACCGAGTTCCCGGCCCTGGCGCCCAAAAAGTCGGGAACCGGCCATCGCCTCTACCGCCGCAGGGAGGTGGAACTCCTGCTGGAAATCAAGCGGTTGCTGTACGACAAGGGTTACACCATCGCAGGCGCCCGCCGGCAATTGAAGAGTTTGCGCAAGAGCGGCCGCCGCGAGCGCCGCGACAAGGGCAAGCAGGGGGATTTGTTTCTCGCTCCGCCCTGCGAACTGGGCGAGATCCGAAAAGAGCTGGCGGCCCTGGTCGAGCTTCTCAAATAACCCTTAGCAGGGGCCGGCCGCCAGGTGTTGCAGGAGCCGTAGTTGCACCTCCACCCCCTCCATGCGGTCGCTCAGGCCACGCCGTATACGGGTGAGCGCGTCTCGCATCTGCACCCTGACGGCTTCGAGCAATTCCAGGCGCTCCATCCTGTCCGGAGCCAGACCGGGGACCCGCCCAGACGGCTCCACGGGCCGCTCCAGTTCCGATTCCAGCAACGCCAGACTGCCGCTCCGCAGGGCGTTCAGGATGCTCCCGGCTGCCTGGCAGGGATCGTATATCGAGAGGTACACTTCTCTTCTCCGATTGAGCTCATCGGCCCCGCGGCTCGGAGTCTTAGAAAAACTTAGCCCGGATTTCTCACCATGCCAGATGCTGACCGCACTGTTGACCTTGTGGCGCAGCCTCTTCAGGCTGCCGTCTCGGCACTCGTGCCGAGACGCGTTGTTCCGGTTCAGAGAAGCACTGGCGTCCAGACGAGTCTGGAGGCGGCAGGCTGAAGCCCAATGTCATTTAGTTTTCCCACCACCGCACATCTCGGCCCCCTGTGGGGCGGCTCCCCGAGCCGCCGCCGGCCCCCTGGCCGGCGTTTTCCAGCCCCACCGGGAGCCGACCAGGGGGTCGGCTCGCAGGCCAGGTGGCCCGCCCCACGAAAACTAAATGACATTGGGCTGAAGCCCGCGCCGCATCTTCGCCGGAACTGGGGTCTGGTGAGAAATCCGGGTTAGAGGCGGGAAGGGCACGGAAAAGCTCCCCGGCTGACCGATAAGGTTTCTGGGAAAGGTCCTCGTCATGATCAGGCTTACACGCCTGAACCACGTACCGCTGATGCTCAACTCGGACTTGATCGAACACCTGGAGGTGACGCCGGACACCATCATCACCTTGATCACGGGACAGAAATTCATGGTCCTGGAGTCGGCTGAAGAGGTCTTGAATCGAGTGATCGAGTTTCGCCAGGCAGTCTTCACACGCATGTGCCAGTGTCCGACCCTGCGGAGATCAGAGGAGGAGCCAGCGGCTGGGACTCAGCCCTAGGCAGCCGGAACCCGCATGGCCGAGAAACCGAAATCCGAGAAGCCCAAACAGGGCGGAACGAAACCGGACATCGCCACCATGGGCGGACTGGCTCTGGCCTTGGGGGGAATCCTTGGAGGGCTGGTCCTGGAGGGGGGCAAGATCGGAGAGATTCTCCAACCCACCGCCGCCATGATCGTGTTCGGTGGCACCATCGGGGCGGTTATGGTGACCACCCCGCTGCACGTCTTAACCAGCGCCGCCCGCAAGCTGGCCTCGGTATTCTTCGAAAAACAGCAGACTCCCCACGCCATCATCCAAGAGATCATCGGCTACGCCAGCAAGGCCCGCAAGAACGGCATTGTCTCGCTGGAACAGGACGCCGAGGTCGTCCAGGATCCTTTCCTCCGCAAGGCCCTGAACCTGGCGGTGGATGGCACCGATCTCCAGGAGATCCGAAAAATGATGGAACTGGAGATGAGTGTCGAAGAACACCACAACGAGGCGGAGGCGAAAGTTCTCGAATCCGCGGGTGGGTATGCGCCTACCATCGGCATCATCGGCGCCGTGTTGGGCCTGATCCAGGTCATGAAAAACCTGGCTAACATCGACGAAGTGGGGCGGGGCATTGCCGTGGCCTTTGTCGCCACCATCTATGGCGTGGGGTCGGCCAATGTCTTCTTCCTTCCGGCCGGGAACAAGATGCGGGCCCGCACCCAACAGGGCATGCAGATCAAAGAACTGATGCTGGAGGGAGTGATTGGCATTGTCGAGGGCCTCAACCCCAAGCTGATCCGGACCAAGCTGGAGGCCTATGTCCGTACGAACCTGAGCAGCCAGGGCAAGAAGAAGAAGGAGGAGCAGGCCAAAGCAGCCGCGCAAGCTGCGACCGCGGCCCCGGCCCAGGGGTAGACGGTGCAGAACCAGACGCCAGCCGTTATGCACGGGGACCGGGGGCTGAAGGCTGAGGGCTGACGGCTGAGAGCTTTTTTATGAGTCGAAAAAAGAAACACGCCGCCAATGAGAACCAGGACCGCTGGCTGGTTTCCTATGCCGATTTCATTACCTTGATGTTTGCCTTCTTTGTGGTCATGTTCGCTTCCTCGCAAACCGATAAAGGCAGAGCGCAGCAGGTCTCTGAGTCCGTCAAGAAGGCCCTCGAGGAAAGCCAATTCGCCGCCGTGGTGGCTGGAATCCTGGGTGGCACGGTGGATGACAAAGGCAAAGGCAACGCCATGTTGAAAGGTCCGGGAGGCATGGACCCCAAGAACCCCCCCAAGGAAGCCCGCGAGCAGGCCCTGGCGGAGTTGTTGCCTTCGCTCCAGTTCCTCACCAAGGAACTCAAGCAGGAAATCGCCGGCGGCAAGCTGCAAATCAAACTCCAGGGCCGCGGCCTGGTGGTGAGCCTGCTGGAGGCCGCTTTCTTTCCCACCGGAGAAGACACGATTGATCCCAGAACTTATCCCACCATCGAAAAGATCGCAGCCGCTATTCGCTCCTTGCCCAATCCGGTGCGCCTGGAGGGGCATACCGACTGGGTCCCCATCCACAACGCGCGCTTCCACAGCAACTGGGAACTCTCTGCCGCCCGCAGCGTCGCCATGCTGAACCTGTTGTCGCAGCGTTTCGAGATCCCGGAGCGAAGACTGGCCATCGCCGGCTACGCCGACACCGCTCCAGCCGACACCAACGAAACCGAGCAGGGCCGCGCCCACAACCGGCGCGTCGATCTGGTCATTCTGAACAAGATCGGCGTAGAAATCGAGCCGCCCCCCGGCCCTTGAGTCAATTCCCTAGCGGCCGGCCCCCTTGCCCCAGCGCAGCCAGAAGCTGTTCCCTTCTCCGCTCGGCCGCACCCACGACGGAATCCAACGCCATCCGAGAATAGGCCGCGCCCACCCACTGGGTCAGGCCTTCCACTGCAGCCTTGTCGCCACAGACCTTCCACAGACCACGAGCCGTTATGGCCCGGAGACCTTCTTCAGAGAACGTTCTCCGCTGTGCAGGTACTCCGGCTTGCCGTCGGCGCCCATGACTACTACCAATTCCTCGGGGCGAGGCGCCCCGGGCGGGGTAAAGCCCAGGCGGTCAGCGCTCAGCTTGCTCAACGGAAACTCCGCCTTGCCCATCCTCAAGACCAGCTTGCCCTCTTTGATGGCGATCTCGGCGGCCGTGGAACCGTTCTTGTAGACTCCGGCATACCCGCCCATCTCGGCTTCCGTCAGCAGCAGGGATTGCTTCGGCTTGGGCACAGGTTCAGGCTCGAGCGGCAGCAGCAGCTCCGTTGCTTTCTCCACCGTGCTGGGAAGCCGGCCGCCGGTCCTGTTGACCAGGATAATCACGGCAAACCGATGTTCGGGCGCCATCCGAACCGAGGAGCCGAATCCGCTCCGCGCCCCGCCATGTTCGAGCATTCGCACGCCCCGGTACCTTCTAATCCTCAGCCCGTAGCCATACTTGGCCTCGGGCTGGCCGGGTAGATCGGCATGCGGCGTGGAGAGCTTGCCGATCACCGCTGGCGACAGGGCCTGCTTCCCATCGATGCGGCCGTTGTTCAGGAAGGCGATGGCGAAGCGCGCCAGTTCGTTCGCGCTGGTGAACACGGAACCGGCGGGCCAGTTGGCGACGTTGTCCGCAAAAGGACGGATCACGGTAGGTTTCTCTTTACCCCGCGCTTCATGGCCCTGCGAGAGCGGGTAAGTCATCGCCACGGTGGGCCGCAGCGTGGTGCTGTTCATCCCCAGCGGCTTGAAGAGCCGTTCGCTCATCATGTCGGCGTACGGCTTGCCGCCCGCCGCCTCGATCAGCAATCCGGCCAGATGGTAGCCGGGATTGGAATAGGAATAGATCCTGCCGGGCTCGGTAAAGAAGAAGTCCTCTTTCCAGGACCGCACGAACTCGCCCAGGGCCGCCTCATCGTGCCGCCCGTGCATTTGGGCATCGTCTTTCAGGCCCGCCGTGTGGCACAACAACTGGTGCGCCGTGAGCGCCGCGATGCTCGGATGCAGGCCCTGGACATACTTCCCCACCGGCTCATCCAGTCTCACCTTGCCCTCCTCAGCCAGGCTCACCAGCACCGAGGCCGTCAGCATCTTCGTGGTCGAGCCAATCCGGCACAGCATGTCCGGGGTCATGGGAGTGCCCGTTTCGATGTTCGCGACTCCAAAGCCTCTGGCAAAGACGACCTTATCACCGAGAACAACGGCCATGGCGGCGCCGGGCGCGCTGATTTCCTTCAGTTCCTCGAGCGCGACCTTCTCGAGTTCCGCAAAGTCAGCTTTCGGCTGCTCCGCCGCAAGCGGCAGCCCAATCCAGAGGACGATGAATGTGAACAGAAACCTGTTTTTCAAAAGCACACTCCTACCGGGCACTGTCTAGAGCAACGTGTTTGTGGCTCCACTTGCACAGTGATTGTCCTCCATTGTGGAAGTCCGCACAGCGTTATTCGCACTTTTCCGACTTTCGGAAGATCAGCCAATAGCAGTGCTGGCGCCGGCTGTGGTGGGCGACCTTCCACTTGGGGTCGATGATCGGGCCCTTGCGGATCTTTATGATGCAGTCGCAGGGGCGGAACCTAACCGCACTGGCCGCCCGGATGAAATCCACATGAGCAACGCCCGGCGCCACCCTCCCATTCTACTCACCGCGGCAGCCGCAGCCGGGCTTCGCAGCCTCGGCCCGAGGCCCGGTTCTGGAGGGCCAGGCTACCGCCGTGCGCTTCGGCAATCTGGTGGCTCAATAGCAACTGGTGCGGCAGGCCGCCTTCCCGAAAGGTGCTGCGGCTCACGCCCCAGCGTCCCATGCCCCAAGGAAAGACCATCTGAGCATGATTCTGGTAACATGTATTCGTTTTGCCAAGCCCTGAGAAGCAGCCCCGCACGCCCGGTCCCGTTGCCCCCGGGAAGGCCAATCCCGACCCGAGCGGTATATTCCAGGCCGATTTCTTAACCGCGCTGCGCGCCCTCGTCGGCGTGCATCACTCGATTTACCCTCACGTTCCGCCTCAAGGAATCTACTTTGAGGCGCTGGTGGAAAAGGCGTTCAAAACAATCAAGAAACCATTCACGGTTATCCAAGGAACGGCCCGCAATCAGCCGAGTCATGATCTCCTCGTGGAAGATAAGAGGTTGTCGCTGAAGACGGAAACGGGTGCGGGAACGGACGCTGAGCGCATCAGCATTACAAAGCTGTGCACAACTGAGCGCGAGCCCTGGGCCGCCGACGTCCTGATTGGGCGGGCATTGGAACACCTGGGGAGATACGACATCATCCTCATGCTCCGCGCTATCTGGGAACGGCCAATGATTCACTATCAGCTCTTGGAGATCCCCATCGAGATCCTGAAGCTGATCCGAACAGCAGAGCTGCAAGCGGTGGGCAGGCGCGAAAGGCGCCAAAGCTTGGGCGCTGATGTGTACTGCGGAAACGACATACTGTTCCATGTTCACTTCGACGGCTCGGATGGCAAGTGCCAGATCAGGAATCTGCATGTTCGGAATTGTGTCCTGCTGCTCGGCTGGGACCTGCTCGTCTCCCATTGATCCAGGAGGCGCTATTCGCACTTCTCCGACTTTCGGAAGATCAGCCAATAGCAGTGCTGGCGCCTAGTGTGGTGGGCGACCTTCCACTTGGGATCGATAATCGGGCCCTTGCGGATTTTTATGATACAGTCGCAGGGGCGGAAACCAACCGCACTCGCCGCCTGGATGAAATCCAAATGAGCCCACTGGTACTGGTGGTCGTGGATGTAGTCGCTGATCTTGCAGAGCAGGATGCCTTCGGCTTTCAGGACGCAGTGGGCTTCCCGCAAGAACGGCGGATAAGTGTGGGCGAACGTGTATCCGTTCTCCTTGGAAGATCGTAGGACTAGCCCGAAGCGCGTGTTGAAGTCCTTGGACTTGTCCTTTCCCTGGTTCGGGATGTGCGGGGGATCGTAGACCACCACGTCAAAAGTGCCTTCGCGAAACGGCATGTGGGTGTTGTCCGCAACAATCATGGGCCGTTGTGCGGCCTCGATGTCCATCCCAACAACGGGGCGGCTGCTTCCCCGCCAAAACCGCCCGCCGTTGACTGTGGCATCCAGGATTCTCTTGGGACGCACGCGAGGATAGAAGCTGAGCAGTCGCTCTAGCAATTCGGCATCGTCACCATCCCAAACGGAAGCCAATGGGGCGTATTGCGGCAGTGGGGCTGACGGTCGCTCCTTAAGCTTCTCGGTTGTGGCGGCAAGGCCTTCGCCGAGGCACGCCTGCGTCTCCATCAAATCAAATGATAGTTGGTGCGAAGTCACATTACAAGAGTCCATCGGCTGATCGGCAACGCGGGTTTAGCCTACTGCCGGTTTTCGCAGAAAAAGCAGAGACTGTCCGCCTTTCTACCGCGGTAGTCGCAGCCGCGCTTCGCAGCCTCGGCCCGAGGCCCGGTTCTGGAGGGCCAGGCTCCCGCCGTGCGCTTCGGCAATCTGGCGGCTCAATACCAGGCCGATTCCGGAACCTCCCGGCTTGGTGGTGAAGAAGGGAACGAAGAGATTCGCGGTGTTGGGCAGGCCTGGGCCTTCATCTTCAACCAGCACCTCCGCATAGTTTGCGTTCCTGGCCCAGCGCACGCTGACCGCGCCACCGGTTTCCAGCGCCGCGTCCACGGCATTCCGCAACAGGTTGATCAGCAATTGCTCCAACTGATCGCCATCCGCCTGGATCTCCAGCCTCGGCCCCGGCGCCAGCGTGACTGCCAGCCGGGTCTCCAGTCCCACCACCCGGCGGATGCAGGCGCCCAGATCCACCGGCTGAAATCGAGGTTGCGGAAGCCGGGCCAGCCGCGAGTAGGCTTCCATGAAGCGGGTCAGGGCCTCGGCCCGCGCAGCGATCACCGCCAGACCATGCTCGAGGTCCTCGCGCCAGTCCTCCGGCAACGGGTCGCGGAGAATCAGGTTCTCCAGGCTATCGGCGATGGACCGGATGGGGGTGAGCGAATTGTTCAGCTCGTGCCCCAAAACCCGCAGCAGGCGCTGCCAGGCCTGGCGTTCCTCCTCTCGCAGCGCGCGGCTCAGATCCGACAGCACCAGCAACTGGTGCGGCAGGCCGCCTTCCCGAAAGGTGCTGCGGCTCACGCCCCAGCGTCCCATGCCCCCGGGAAAGACCTTCTGGAAAGTGCGCGGGACCTCCCCTTCCAGGCACTCCGCCAGGCCCAGCTCGGAGGCGCTGCGTCCCAGCAAGCGTTCGGCGGGCTGGGCCAGCAGCCGCTCCCCCGCGCGGTTCACCAGGCGCAAAAGCTGGTCGCCGTCGAAGGTGTAGATGGCCACGTCGATCTCCGCCATCACCGTGCGCAGTAAGGCCGTGGCTTCCAACGCCCCCAACCGCTGGGACCGCAGGGTCTCCCCCAGCGCATTCACCTCGACGATCACTTCGCCCAGCACGTCGTCCCTGCGAGCGCCACGGGCGCGAATCGAATAGTCGCCCTCGCGCAGCGCCCCCAGCAAGTTGGCCAGAGTCTGTAGAGGCCGCACCACTCCGCCTCGCGCCGCCAGCGCGAAACCCCACCAGAGGCTCACGATCAGCACCGTGAGAGTCCACTGCACCTTGGGCGTGAAGTCGCCCAGCCACAGAAGACACAGCCCCACCGCCGTCCCCGGCAGGCCCGCCAGCAGGGCCATCAGCAGGACCCGTCGCTCGTGACTCAGCTTTCCCGCTCGCACGAGTCTCACTCAAATCCCATAGCGCTGGATGCGCCGGTACAGCGCGCTGCGGCTCAGGCCCAGAGCGCCGGCGGCGTGGCTCACGTTGCCATCGAAGCGCGTCAGGGTCTTCTTGATCAAGAAGCACTCCACCTCTTCCAGACTCATGTCCTCAAGGCGTGCAGTGCTCTCGCGTCCCACGCGCAGCGCCAGATCGCTGGCTCGAATGGAACTCCCCTGCGCCATCAGCATCGCCCGCTCGACCGCGTGATCCAGCTCGCGAACATTGCCGGGCCAGGGATGTTCCAGCAGAACCTGGAACGCGGCCGAATCGAACCCCGCCAGGTTCTTGCGATACCGCTGCGCGTATTGCCGCAGGAAGTGCATGGCCAGCAAGGGAATGTCCTCGCGCCGATCGCGCAGCGGCGGCAGCCGGATTTCGATGGTATTGAGCCGGAAGAACAGGTCCTCGCGAAAGCGCCCTGTGGAAACCTCCTTGCTCAGATCGGAATTGGATGCCGACAGCAAACGCACATCCACGCGGCGGGTCTTGGAAGAGCCCAGCCGCTCGAACTCGCCGCTCTCGAGCACCCGCAGCAACTTGGCCTGCTGCGCGGGGGCGATGTTAGCGATCTCGTCCAAGAAAAGCGTGCCGCCATCGGCCAGCTCGAAGCGGCCCACCCGGTCGGCCTTGGCATCCGTGAATGCTCCCTTCACATGCCCGAAAAGCTCGCTTTCGAAAACGCCCTCCGGGAGGCCGCCCGTGTTGACCGTGATCAGCGGCTTCGCGGCCCGGCCGGAAACCGCATGCAGAGCCTGCGCCACCACTCCCTTGCCGGTCCCGTTCTCGCCCGTAAGGAGCACGTTGGCATCCGATGG
The DNA here is from genome assembly GCA_963725415.1 of uncultured Acidobacteriota bacterium. Lineage (GTDB taxonomy): Bacteria > Acidobacteriota > Terriglobia > Bryobacterales > Bryobacteraceae > CAVRZY01. The sequence continues at coordinate 16,753 of CAVRZY010000210.1, forward strand.
GCCGATGCGCGCCACCAGATCCAGCACCGGCCGCATGGCCGGGGACTCCGCGATCAGAACCGGCCGGCCTTCCGCGCGTAGCAGGCGGTTTTCGGCCTCCAGTCGCTGCCCTCGCCGCAGCGCCTGACCCAGCTCGATCTGGGTGTGGAGGATAGTAAGCAGCCGCGCATTCTCCCAGGGCTTCTCAACGAAATCCCGGGCCCCGCGGCGCATGGCCTCCACCGCCAGTCCCACGCTGCCCCAAGCCGTCATCACGATCACCGGCAGCGTGCTGTCCAGAGCCTGGATGCGCGTCAGCAGGTCCAGCCCTTCCTGGCCGGAGGTGGTGTCCCGCGCGTAGTTCAGGTCCATGAGCACAGCGTCGAAATCCCGGTTCTCGGTCGCCGCCAGTATGGCCTGCGGCGAGTTCGCCGATTCGGTCTCATAGCCCTCGCCTTTCAGCAGCAAGCGCAGGGCGGTCAGAACATCAGCTTGGTCGTCGGCGATCAGGACTCTGGGATTGGGACTTCTCATCGGAACAGGCCCACCGTGCTCTGGAGCTGGCCGAAAGCCGGACGCCCCACGTACACCACGTCATCCAGATGTTCGAGTTCGATGGTGCCGTCCACACTCAAATCAGGCCGGGCGCCCCGGGGCATTAGTATCAGGCCCGCCCCTCCATAGGCAGGCCGGCGGAGGCGACGTTTCCGAGCAGCGGCTGGGCGTGGGATATCCATCGTGCCGGTCCCCCAGGGGTAGGGCAATTCCCCTGCCATCCCCCTGGTGGCTAAATTATTGCATGAATAAGGACTACCGGGGGACCAGCCGCCGCAACTGTCCGATTTTGGGATTGGCCGTCCGGGAGCGGACAAGGTTTCGCGCAAAGGCGCAAAGGTCTCGCAAAGGCCGCGAAGATATTGGATTGATTCCAGACTTTGCGTTCTTGGCGTGACCTTTGCGTCTTGGCGGGAAATCAGTGCACGATCCAACCGTCCAGGAGTTGGATGATGCGGTCGCCGTAGGCCGCCCAGTTCTCGTTGTGGGTGACCTGGATGATGGTGGTCCCCTCCTCATTCAACTTCTTGAACAGCTCCATGATCTCCTTGCCCTGGCTGGTGTGCAGGTTTCCCGTGGGCTCGTCGGCCAGGATCAGCTTGGGGCTGGCCACCAGCGCCCGCGCCACCGCCACGAGCTGCTGCTGCCCGCCCGACAACTGGCTGGGGTAAAGATCCTTCTTGCCCACGATTTGAAACCGGTCCAGAGTGTCGCAGACGATCCCGGCGCGTTGCGAAGACTTGATGTTGCGGTAGGACAAGGGAATATCCAGGTTCTCGTAAACCGTCAGGTTGTCCAGCAGGTGGTAGCTCTGAAACACAAACCCGATGTACTTCTTGTTCAGTTCCACGCGCTGCCGGGGCGGCAGCTTGTGCACCGCCTGGCCCAGGAAGTAGTACTCGCCCGACCAGGCGCTGTCCAGCATCCCCAGGATGCTCAACAGGGTGGTCTTGCCGGCCCCCGAGGGACCCATGATGGTGATAAGCTCCCCCTCCTTCACCTCCAGGGTGATCCGCCGCAGCACGAAGGTCTTCATGTTCCCGGTCTGGTAGAACTTCTCGAGGTTCTGCAAGGTAATCATGGTGTGGGCCTAACGCTCCATTCTATTGCATTCGGAGCAGGCAACTCACTTGCCATTCCGTGGGGCCTCAACTCGTTGGGCTCCGGCTCCCACGGGCGGGATCGGCTCCGCCGAAGGGTGTCACGATGGGCCAGGTTCCATCGGCGGTCAACCTCCCCGGACGCTCCACCGGCAACACGAATTTTGGCTTGGCGTCCGGCAACGGGATTCCCTCCCAGATGTACACCCGGTTGGCCGCCATATCCGACCCGTCGCCGCCGGCAAACTCGAAGCCGCGGATGCTGAGCGCGGGCCACTCCCCAGTGTCCTGGGGCGCGGCGCGCCAAACGTGCTGCGTGCGTCCGAGCAACGCCAAGCGGCCATCGCGGAAGAACTCGCCTTGCAGCCACCCGGCGCGCAGGCGGAAATCCGGCGGCTGGCCGTCGCCTGTGGGGAATTGGCGCCAGACCAGGGCCTCGCTTCTCAGCGTGGAAGTCGCCACCAGACGCTGACCGTTCGTCCACACGCCCCACGGTCAGTCCACGCGAATCTCCAAGTCGGCGCGCCTGCCGTTCTCCGCGGGGAAGCTGTTCCAGATCAGCAGGCGATCATTGTAAGTGTCCGCCACGACGATGCGCTCGCCATCGGTGGCGACGCTGATGGGCCAATTCAGTTCATGCCGCCCGGCGCCGGAGTTGTTGCTGTCCAGATCCGGCTGGCCCGAACGGAATCCGCCTGTGAGACCGCCCGGCGCCACGCGATAGCGCGACTCGATACGTTCGACACTGGATTCGCCGCCCGCCCGGCGCGGGCCGGGGGTTCTCACCGCCGAGGTGCCGCGACAGGCGCAAGAGTTGCTGGAGGGGGGCAAGAGCGTGCCGGAAGTGGCGGGCGAGTGGGGGCGCTGGATGCTCTGGCGGAATACGGGACCGAGGAGATTCCTGCCACCGTGACCGTGCTCAACCCGGCCTGGCGAGATCTCAACCGGGAGGTCCGCAACAAGCACGCGGAGATGAAGCGCTACCAGGAACTGCAGACAACACTGCCTCGATACCCTCAAGATGCTCGCGTATCGGGCAGAGACCAGCATGGCGAAACTGGGGGAGGGCGAGGATGTGCGGACCTGTTTTCTGGAAACAACGCTCGGCAGACTCTCAGGTTTCCATGCGGAGGGGCTCAGGTGTATACTACTACTCAGCCGGGAAGTTGAGTTGAAGATCCCGGCTAAGGGGTGAATCGTGGTGAAGCGAATCTTACTCAGTCTTTCATTGTCGTGTTTCTGTGCAGGAGTCGTGTTCGCGCAGACGACAACGCAACAAATCTCCGGTCTTGTCAAAGACGCCACGGGCGCGGTTGTGACGAGCGCCAAGGTGTCGGTGCGGCACGTGGCCACCGACCAGATCCGAACCACGCAAGTCAATGACAGCGGCTATTACGTGGTAACCAACATCCCGATCGGCGAGTACGAAATTACCGCCGAAGCGGCGGGGTTCAAGAAGGCTACGCAAAGGAACGTGATCGTGGTCGTGAACTCCAAGCCGAACGTGGACATCGCGCTGGAGGTCGGCGCGGTAACGGAGTCCGTAACGATTACGGCCGACGTGGCGCAGATTGAAACCAGCAGCGGCGAGGTGGGCCGGTTGATCACGGGCCAGCAAGCCACGCAACTCCAGTTGAACGGGCGCAATTTCGCTCAGTTGCTGGGGCTGATCCCCGGCGTTTCGACCACCTACGCGAGCAGTTTCAGCCTTTTCGGCGGCTACGGCTCGAACATGAGTGCGCAATCAGCGAACGGCTCGCGCAACGACACGTTCTCCTGGAACATCGACGGGGTTGACAACAAGGACAACGGCGGAGGCGGCAACAACTTCGTCAACATCAACCCGGACGCCATCGCGGAATTCAAGGTGCTGACTACCAATTACAGCGCCGAATACGGCCAGAACGCCGGCGCCATCATCAACCTGGCGCTCAAGAGCGGCACCAAGGAGTTTCACGGCGCCGCGTACGAGTACGTCCGCAACGACGCCTTTGACGCGCGCGCGTTCAACGCCATCACAAAACAGAAGCTGCGGTTCAATAACTTCGGCTGGAACCTAGGCGGCCCCGTTTACATTCCGGGCAAGCTCAACAAGGACAAGAACAAGGTCTTCGTGTTCGGCGGCATGGAGTTCAAGCGGCTGGGCCAGGGCGCTATCAATACCTGGGTCGTGCCGGTGCTGGCGATCCGGGGTGGTGATCTTTCGAGCCTGGCCTCTTCGCAATGGCCGAAGGATCCGCTCACCGGCCAGGTGTTTGCGGGCGGCGTGATTCCGCCGAGCCGCGTCAACAAGAGCATGGCCCGCCTGATCCAGAACTACCCGCAGCCCAACTTTACCGGCTCGGGCGGCAACCTGGTGTTCCCGACCACGGCGCCGAACAACTCCAACGAGTACATCGTCAAGGGCGACTACATCATCAACAGCAAGCACGTGCTCTCGATCCACTACCTGCGCGACTTCTACACCAACCTGAACAACCTGACCTCAATCGTCACCTACACCCGGCACATCCCGGGCACGAACACCAAGGCGCAGTGGACATACATCATCAGCCCGACCACGGTGAACACGTTCCAGTTTTCCTTCAGCGGCAACGTGATCAAGCAGGGCGAGTTTGCGGCGAATCCGATTTTCGTCACCGATTACACCCGCAAGGGCGAGGGCATCGACCTGCCTATGATTTATGGCAGGAACGAGTCTATCCCGAGCGTCAACATCTCCGGCTACAACGGCTTGGGCGCGTCCAACGTCAACTGGAACAATTTCAACCGCCTATTCAACTGGAAGGACGACTTCTCGCGGCTCATTGGAAACCACAACCTGAAGATCGGCATTCTGGCCCTGCGCAGCCGCAAGAACCAGGACAACTGGCCGGCGGTCAACGGCACCCTCTGGTTCGCGGTTGGGCACTCCAACTCGACCGGCAACGCTTTTGCCGACGCCCTGATTGGAAACTTCCAACAGTACCAGGAAGCCAACACCAACCGCGAAGGGTGGTATCGCTTTACCCAGATCGAACCTTATGTCCAGGACGACTGGAAGGTGAGCAGCCGCCTTACGCTGAACATGGGCTTCCGCTTCCAGTACATGCAGCCGCAGTACGCGCAGCTTCAGAACGCCGTGCTGTTTCTGCCGCAGTACTACGATCCCAAGAAGGCGCCCGCGATCAATCCCTCCAACGGGTTGATCCTCCCCGGCAATTACGACCCCTACAATGGGCTGGTCCTCGGGGGCTCGGACTTCCCGGAGGCGGGGAAGATCCGCATTCCGCAAGCCAATAACCCGGCCGTTAAGGCGCTCTTCCACGGTCTACCCAAGGAGACCGCATACACCTACTGGGGCACCTGGGGCCCCCGCCTGGGCTTCGCCTACGATCTGACCGGCAGGCAAAAGACCGTGCTGCGCGGCGGCTTCGGGGTCTTCTACGAGCGCATCGAAGGCAACTTCGTCTTCAGCGGCATCAACAACCCGCCCTTCATCTCCCAGTCGGACCTTTACGATGGCAACGTGCAGAACCCGACGGGCGGCACCACTAACGTCAGCCCGTCAGGGATCACCTGCTCGCACTACCTCGACATGAAGGTGCCCAGGATCATGAACTGGAGCTTCGGGATCCAGCACAAGCTCACCTCGGAGACGACGCTGGACGTGGCCTACGTGGGCTCCAGTTCCGCGAACCTCTCGCGCACGATTAACATTAACCAGCTCCAGGCCGGCACCCTTCAGAAGAATCCCGGCGTAAACACCAACGCCCTGCGCCCCTATCCGGGTTACGCGAACATCCAGCAGTACGTGACGGGCTCGAACGCCAACTACAACTCCATGCAGGTCCAGGTCAAGCGCCAGGTCAGGGGCGGCGGCATTCTCAACGTTGCCTACACCTGGTCCCACGCCATTACCGACGCGAGCAGCTACAGTGAGCAGCCGATGGACAGCTACTATTTCAAGCGCGACCGGGGTCGCCTGGCCTATGACCGCAGGCACATCTTCGTGTTCAGCTACGTCTACCCGCTTCCGTTCTGGAGAACAGGCGCTGAGTGGTACAAGGTGGCGTTAGGCGGCTGGCAACTCTCCGGCGTGACCACGCTACAAACCGGCATGCCGCTCAATCTGGGCATCAACCCGGATCAGGCCGGCATCGGCCAAACCGGCCAGCGTCCGAACGTCGTAGGCGACTACTCACAGGGTGGAGGACAGCGGCTGCAATGGTTCAACACGGTGGCCTTTGCGCTACCTGCCGCAGGCACCTTGGGCAACCTGGGCCGCAACGTGATCAGCGCACCCACCATGAACAACTGGGACGCTTCGCTGCAAAAGAACTTCAGGATCCGGGAGCGCCTCCGGATACAGTTCCGCGCCGAGTTCTACGACGCCCCGAACCACCTCTCCTGGGTTGGAGTGGGCACCACCCTGGGCAACTCCAACTTCGGACAGATTACCAGCGCTACTGATCCGCGCAGCTTGCAGTTTGGCTTGCGGCTCGAGTTCTAGCGAGGCTGCGCCTCAGACCGACGAGGCATGTTGCAGCGCCGTCTTCACCGCAGAGGCGCAAAGGACCCAAAGGGGGCGCAGAGAAATCCTGAGAGGTTTTCTCCGCGTTGCCTCCATGGCCTCTGTGTCTTTGCGGTGAGAAGAACTTGACTCATTTACGACAACTTTGGTGCTTCAAGCGCTCTAGCTGCAAACCCGCATTTGGCCCTCCCGCCCTTCAGGGCGGGAGGGTTTTCCTTGAATCAGAACAGTTCCCGCCGGCTGAGCGCCACCACCACGCTGGAGGTGGCCTGCGTGGGCTCGAGCGCGGGCAACCTGGTATAGTCAATAGTCTGGGGGTGAGATGAGAGCTGCATTGGCACTGTTTCTTGTGGTGGCGACGGGGTTGGCCGCGGAGACGAAGCTCGGACAGCCGCTGACGCTGAAAGAAACTACTCCGATTGACAAGCTGGTGGCGCAGGCGGATCAGTACGTCGGGAAGACGGTTCAGGTGAGGGGCAGCGTACGAGACGTCTGCAAGAAGATGGGCTGCTGGATGGAGTTGGTGGACACGGCCAGCGGGAAGGGAGTCCGCATCAAGGTGAACGAGGGCGAGATCGTCTTCCCCAAGGAAGCCGTCGGCAAGACCGCCATCGCCGAGGGCAAATTTGCCAGACTCGTGCTGAGCAAAGAGCAGGCCATCGCGCAAGCCAAGCATGAGGCCGAAGAGAACGGGCGCAAGTTCGACCCGGCGTCCATCACGTCCGGCAGGACGATGTATCAGATTCAGGGCACCGGGGCGGCGATCCTCGAGTAAGCCATGTCGCTGACCCGTCGCGAGCTTCTAGCGGGCGCCGCTGCCCCCGCGCTGGCGCAAAAAAGGAAGGCCGTGCGGCCTCCGAACATCGTCTTGATCGTGGCCGACGATCTGGCCGCCTGGATGCTGGGTTGCTACGGGAACAAGGAAATCCGCACGCCGAATATTGACCTGCTGGCGCGCAGCGGAACCCGGTTCACCAACAACTTTGTGTGCACGCCCATCTGCTCGGCCAGCCGGGCCACGCTGTTTACCGGCCGGGTGCCGCGCCAGCACGGCATCCACGATTTTCTGACGGCGAAGCCGATTGAGAAACCTCCGCAAGGGCAGGTGGCGCCGCCGCCCTCCTTCAAGGACGAGATCATGCTCTCGGACATGCTGGCAGCTCAGGGCTATCAGTGCGGCTACACTGGCAAGTGGCACATGGGGGAGGATCAGAAGCCGCAGCGCCACCACACGTTCTGGTACACGTTGCTGGGCGGGGGCTACCAGAATCCCCGGATGAGCTGGAACGGGGAACTGGTCGAGGAAAAAGGCTACCTGGCTGACCTCATCACCGCCAAGGCGCTTCAGTTCCTGGATCAGCAGACCCCGGAACGGCCCTTCTTTCTGACGGTCAGCCACTTCAATCCGCACGTGCCGTACGAAGGACATCCCGCGAAGTATTACGAGATGTACGCCCAAACGAACTTCGAGACCTTCGGGTGGGAGCCGGCGGCGGCGAACGCTCTGCGGGAGAAGGAACTGCTGAAGGACATTGTTGGGAATATCAGAAAGTGCGCCGCGGCCACCACCGCGCTGGACGATCAGATTCCCCCGCTGATCGCCAAGCTGGATCAGCGCGGTTTGCGCGACAATACGCTCATCGTCTTCACCGGGGACAACGGCTTTCTGCTGGGCCGGCACGGGCTGTGGAGCAAAGGGCTGGCCTCCGACCCGATCAACATGTACGAAGAGGTCATGCAAACCCCGATGATCTGGAACTGGCCGGGGAAGACGCCGGTGGAAGCGGCGCGCCCCGAGCTGGTGAGCTTCTACGACGTGGTGCCGACGATCTGCGAGGCAGTCGGAGTACCGGCGCCCGAGAGCCGCAACCTGTGCGGCCGCAGCTATCTGGCCCTGGCCACCAACAAGCCGCTGCCCAAGAAGCAGCCCTGGCGCAACCTGGTCTTCGGCCACTTCCGCAACACCGAGATGGTGCGCGACACGCGCTACAAGCTAGTGTGGCGCAACGACGGCCAGGGACCCAACGAACTGTACGACCTGCGCACCGATCCTCGCGAGAAGACCAACCAGTACGACAACCCACAATTCGTCGGCGTGCGAGACACCCTGGCGAAAGAGCTGGAAGGCTGGCGGAAGAAGTACGCGTAGATCGCGACAGCAGGCTGGCCCCGGAGCTGTGTACACTGGTTTAGAGGATGAAACCGGACATGCGAACCAGGCGCCGATACGAAGCGCACTTCCTGAGACGCGGCAAATGGTGGATAGCCTGGACGGATGACGTCCCGGGTGCGCTGACACAGGGAAGCACGCTCGAGGAAGCCCGGGAAAACCTGAAAGACGCGATCGCGCTGATGCTGGAGCCGATCGACCTCAGAGCGCTTTGGCGCGGCTGATCTGCCGGCAGCTTGGGATCCCGCCCTGCAAGTGAGTATCAGTTCGTGGGCCCATTGTGACGCTATGGCGCGTGGCTTGGAGGCGCGATGGAGGGAATCCGCGCACCACACTGTTCAACCGCCCACAGCCTCGACCAACCGCCGATACTTGCGAAGCAATTCGTACACGACCACGCCGCCCGCGGTGGCCACGTTGAGCGAATGCTTCACTCCCAGCATGGGGATGCGCACGTGGGTGTCGCAGAGGGCCAGCAGGTCCGGGCGGATGCCTTCCACCTCATGGCCGAAGACGAGGCATACCGGGAACTGCGGTGTCCAGTCGAACAGATCCACGGAATGCAGGCTGGTTTCGACCGCGGCGATTTCATAGCCTCGCGCGCGCAGCCGCTCAGCCAGCGGGACGGGCTCCCAAGAGTGTTCCCAGGCCACTCGCTCCTCGGCCCCCAGGGCCGTCTTGGTGATCCCGCGCTTGGGCGGCCGCGCGGTGATCCCACACAAGTAGAGCTTCTCGAGGCCGGCGCCGTCGGCGGTGCGAAAGAAGGCACCCACGTTGTACATGCTGCGCACATTGTCCAGCAGCACGGCCACCGGCAAGCGGAGGCCTTGGTAGGCGGCCGCCAGCGGCGTCACCTGGAAAGGCATACGTTCCATCAGGGTTACCATTAATTCTATGGCCATCCTGGATGGGGAGACATTAACCATTGAGCAATATTCGAACCGCTCGCCCCAATCCCGAAACCACGGCATGTGGAGCGCGAAGAGAATAGAATAGAGGCATGACGCTGAAACCCCCGTTCGACCGCATCACGATCGAGCCGGATAAAATGGGCGGGCAGCCTTGTATCCGTGGGTTGCGACTTACGGTGAGGCGGGCTCTCGAAATCATGGCCACCTACCCGGACCGGAGCGAGCTGTTCAGAGACTATCCTTCGCTCGAGGAGGAGGATTTGAGACAGGCGCTCGCGTTCGCAGCGGCGAACTTGGATGACCACATCGAAATCCTGGATCTGGCTTCGTAGTGAACCCCGTGTACAAATGATCCTGCGGCGGGCCAAGCTGGAAGGCCGCGCATGCGTGACCTTGGATCACGACTTCCATAAGTTGTTAGCTGCGTCCAGTGCACTTGCTCCTTCGGTCATTCTGCTCAGATTCCAGTCCCTTCGAGCCCAGCCGGCAGCGGACCTCATTCTGAGGATCTTGGGGAATGTGGGCGGGGACCTGGCTTCCGGGATCGCGGCCACCGCAACACCACGAGGCGTCCGAGTGCGAAGGCTTCCACTAAAAACCGCGCCGTAAGCCTGGCATGCTGTCCCGTGAGCGTTCAACTCGAAGCTGGTTGATCACACCCGAGCGGCGGCCAGCGGCGTCACCTGAAAGGGCACACGTTCCATCAGGGTTACCATTAATTCTATGGCCATCCTGGATGGGGAGACATTGACCGTTGAGCAGGTGGTCGCCGTGGCGGCGAAAGGTGAAGCGGTGTCTCTTGCGCCGCAGGCGATCGACAAGATGCTGCGCTCGCGGGCGGTCATCGAGCGCCTGGAGGCGGGCGAGGCGCCGGTCTACGGGGTCAACACGGGGGTGGGGAAGCTGGCGGAAGTGCGAATTCCCCGGTCCGATCTTGAGCAGCTCCAGCGCAACGTGGTCCGCTCGCATGCCTGTGGGGTGGGCCAGCCGCTCACCCGCCAGGAAGTCCGCGCCATGATGCTGATCCGCGCCAACGTGCTGGCCAAAGGCTTTTCCGGGATTCGCCCGGTGGTGGCGGAGCGCCTGTGCGAGTTGCTGAACCGCGGCGTGACCCCCATGGTCCCATCGCGGGGGAGCGTGGGAGCGAGCGGCGATCTGGCGCCGCTGGCGCATATTGCGCTGGTGCTGATCGGCGAGGGGGAAGCGGAACTGGAGGGTGCGCGTCTGCCGGGCAGGGAAGCGCTCGAGCGCGCCGGCCTGGAGCCATTGACCCTTCACTCGAAGGAAGGCGTCTCGCTGGTGAACGGCACACAGGGCATGCTCGGGATCGGCTGCCTGGAGCTGGCGGCGGCGAAGATCCTGGCCGACACGGCCGACATGGTGTGCGCCATGACCACCGATGCCCAGCGCGGCACGCCGCGTGCCTTCGACGAGCGCATCCAGCAGCTCCGGCCCCATCCCGGGCAGGCACACAGCGCCCGCAACCTGGTGCGGCTGCTGGAAGGAAGTGAGATCCGGGCCTCGCACCTGGGGTGCGGCCGTGTGCAGGATGCCTACTCGCTGCGCTGCGCGCCGCAAGTGCACGGCGCGGTCCGCGACACGCTGGCTGAGGCCCGCCGCGTCTTTTCCGTCGAGCTGAACTCCGCGACCGACAATCCGCTGGTGATCGGCGACGAAATCCTCTCGGGCGGGAATTTCCACGGGGAGCCGCTGGCGCTGACGCTGGACTACATGGCCATCGCGCTCACGGCTCTGGCGAGCATTTCCGAGCGCCGCATCGACCGGCTGGTGAACCCCGCGCTCAACGAGGACCTGCCGCCCTTCCTGGCCGATCATCCGGGGCTGGAATCGGGCTTCATGATGGGGCAGGTTACGGCGGCTGCGCTGGTGGGGGAGAATCGCGTGCTGTGCCACCCCGCCTCGGCGGGCTCGATCACTACCAGCGGCAACAAAGAGGATTTCGTGAGCATGGGTATGACCGCGGCGCTGAAACTCAAGCAGGTGGTCGAGAACACCCGCACGGTGCTGGCGATCGAGGCACTGACCGCAGCGCGGGCGCTGGACTTCCTGCGGCCGCTCAAGTCCAGCCAGCAGATCGAGAGGGTGCGCGAGCGGCTGCGGTCCGCTCATCCGGGCGCGCCCGGGGACCGGGCGCTGTCGGCGGAATTCGCTCAGGTGGCGGCCTGGATTGCGGAAGGGGTGTTGGGGGAGGTACTGCTTTGAGACGCGTGTCCCGCCGGCCTGCTCGGGCGCAACCGAAGGGCGTAGGTCAGTATCGCAGCGGACGCTCAGATGTTTCCAAGCGTGCCGAGGACATACTCCGCCGCGCCGCCAGGACCCGGCGATGGGCCTGATAGCCACTGCCCGTGGAGGCCCTTACGGCCGAGACGCGTACACCGCGTACCGCGTCACCGTTCGGTAGCCCAGGCGCTCGTAGAGGGATACGGCGGCCGGGGAGGACTGGAGGATGGTGCGGTCGATCCCGGATGAGCGGCGCGCTTGCTCGAGCGCATGCCGGACCATCGCCTCGGCGTAGCCGTTCCTTTGATGAGCGGGAAGCGTGGCCACGGCGTAGACTCCGACGGTTCCGCCCGCGACCACCGTGACCGTGGTGCTGATCGGGTTGCCGTCCACATATCCCAGGTAGCCCGTGAAGTGGCTGCGCCACAGCCGTTCGGAGAGGTAGATTTGGCGTGAAATCGACAGCGGGATCCCGAAGCAAATCGACATGATGTAGCTGAAGGCCGACCGGGTGAGGTCATCCCCGACGCGACGGCACTCAAGCTGGGGCAGCCGGCGCGCGGGCGGCAGCACCCGCTCGGCCAGCATTCCGGGCAGCTCCACTACCAGGTGCAGCCCACGCTTCCAAAACAGGTTGTCCGCCTGCTTCCGGACGTGCGCGGTCAGCCAATCCTCGCAGATCCAGAAGGACCAGGGCAGCGCGCGGGCGTGAAAGTGGACTGCGGCCATGGCGGCTCTTCGGTCCAGTTCATTGGCGTTGGCTACCGGCGCGGTCAGGAGCGCCGCGTTGAACATCGCAAACTCAACACCGGCGCAAACCAGCAGCACGCCGGGCATCTCGCGCGCTTCCCCGGACTCCTTGGCTTGGGCATAGGCGCGGAACGTGGCGCGCAGGTTATCCTCAAGGATCTCGAAGTCGGCCATCGCTCAGAGCAAAGTCAAGGGATCCACGTCGATGACCAGCGCGGTCGCCTTCCAGTTCTGGTCCAGGGCGAAACCCCGCGCCCGGTCGAGGGTTTCCTTGAGGGCCTTGCGGCTGACGGCCTTGATGAGCAACTGGTAGCGGTATTCGTTCTTCAGCCGGGGGACGGGCGCTTCAGACGGTCCCAGAATCTTGAGGTTTTGGGGCGGCGGGCTGAGCAGGTGTCCCAGCTCGCCGGCCATGCGCAGGGCCTCTTCCTGGTTCTGGCTGCGCACCAGGACGTTGGCCAGGGCGCTGAAGGGCGGATAGCGCATGAGGCGGCGGAACTCGAGTTCCTTCTGGTAGAACCCTTCGTAGTTCTGCGCGGAGGCGAAGCGGACGGCGTAGTGATCGGGGTTGATGGTCTGGATCAAGACGATGCCCGGAAGATCGCCGCGCCCGGCCCGCCCGGCTACCTGGGTCAGCAACTGGAAAGTGCGTTCGGCGGCTCGGAAATCCGGCACCCCCAGACCCACGTCGGCGGAAACCACGCCTACCAGGGTCACGTTCGGGATATCGTGCCCCTTGGCGATCATTTGCGTCCCGACCAGGATGTCGAAAGCGCCTTCGCGGAAGCCGGCCAGGATCGTTTCGTAGTGCCGCTTGGTGGTGATGGTGTCGCGGTCCATGCGCGCGACCCGCGCTTTAGGGAAATCGCGGTGAAGCTCCTCTTCGACCCGCTCGGAACCGATGCCCAGGAAGTAGATGTGCTCGCTGTGGCACTTGGGGCAATGCGTGGGGACTTTCTCGGCGTGGTTGCAGTAATGGCAGAGCAGGCGGCGTTCGCGCCGGTGGAAGGTGAGAGTGACCGCGCAGTTCACGCACTGGACGCGCTCGCCGCAGGAACGGCAGGCGACGAAACTGGAGAAGCCGCGGCGGTTCAGCAGCAGCATGGTCTGCTCGCCACTCTCCAGGCGCGTGCCGATCTCCTCCAGCAAGCGCCGGGAAAAGATGGCCTGCTTCCGGGTTTCCAGGAACTCGGTGCGCATGTCGATCAACTCGACCGCAGGCAGGGGCCGCTGCTCGATGCGCTCCGGGAGCACCAGCAGCGTGTACTTGCCGCGTTCGGCGTTGTAGCAGGTCTCCAGGCTGGGAGTGGCCGAACCCAGCAGCACACAGGCGCTGGCGGCCTGGGCCCGGACGATGGCCACGTCGCGCCCGTTGTAGCGCGGGTTTTCCTCCTGCTTGTAACTGGAGTCGTGCTCCTCGTCTACCACAATCAGACCGAGGTTCTGAACCGGGGCAAAGACGCCCGAGCGGGTTCCCACCACCACCCCGGCCGCGCCGCACCGGATGCGCCGCCACTGCCCGGCTCTCTCGGTGTCCGAGAAGGCGGAGTGCAGGATGGCCACGCGGTCCCCGAAGCGGTGGTAGAACTGGCCCGCCACCGCGGGCGTCAGCGCGATCTCCGGTACCAGCAGCAGCGCGCCGCGGCCCAAAGCCAGAGTGGTTTCGATGGCGTACAGGTAGATCTCGGTCTTCCCGGAGCCGGTGACCCCTTGCAACAAGAAGGCCTGAAATTGTTTCGCCTGGATGGCCGCCCGGATCTTTTCGAAGGCCTGCTGCTGGTGCGGATTCAGGACATGCGGCGGCCGGGCGTGCTGCGTCGAGATGGGCGAAAACTCCATTCGCAGGGTGAGAACATTCTTGCGGCCCAGCGCGCGGGCGGCCTGCCCGGCATTGCGGACCACGGCTTCGACCTCTTTCAGATTGTGCGAGCCGGGATGCAGCTCGAGGTAGGCCAGCAGCTCGCGTTCGGCTTTGCTGTATTTCGCCTCGGGAGGCCGTTCGGGCAACTCGATACGCAGCCTCGCGGAGGGCGCCCGAAACGGATCGCGCTCCACCTGGATGTCCTCGGCCCGAAGAAACCCCTTGCCTCGAGCGAGCGAATCAACGAGGCGGCCTGGGGAATTTTGCCGGCCAGGGAGGCGGCTGAAAGAGGCCGCCACTCCAGCAGCCGCAGAAGCTGGATGGAGGGTTCTTCGGCGGGCGCCTCGAAGGCCAACTGGCGCAGAGCGTCCCGGCCCGAGTCGGTCAGCGCGTAGACCCTGCCGCGCCGGATCTCGCCGGACAGCGGCACCATGACCCGCAGCACCTCTCCCAGCGGCGCGCAATAGTATCCGGCCATCCAGCGGCCCAGCGCCAGCATCTCCTGGTCGAGAACCGGCTCGGCATCCACCAGGCGGAAGGCCTCCCGGACTGCTCCCTCCGGAGGCAGGTCACGGCGCCCCAGCACGATGCCGGTCAGCTTGCGGGTCCCGAACGGCACCAGCAGCCGGCAGCCGGGCTGGACACGGTGGCGCAGCGTCTCCGGAAGGAGGTAGGTGAACGGCCGGTCCAGGGGCACCGGAAGGCTGACATCGCAGTACGCGCTGGAATTCTCGGCCACCTTCGTAACTTTAGTCGTCACGCCGTGTTTCTACTCTCCAGGAGAATTGTAATGAGGAGATATGTCCTTTCTATCCTAGCGTTGTGCTGCGCCTTTGCGCTGGTGGCCACAGCCGCCGCCATCGACGGCAAGTGGGTGGCGACGATGAAGATGCCGGCCCCGAAGAAGCAGGGCGGGGGCCCGACGGACGTGCAAATCACGTTCGACCTGAAGAGTGACGGCGCCAAACTCACTGGGACCGTCAGCGGAGGGCCGGGCCGGCGTGCGCCCACCATGACCATCGAAAACGGGAAGATCAGCGGCGATAAGTTCTCGTTCACCACGGTGCAGAAGACGCGCCAGGGTCAGGAGCGCAGGTTCTCGTGGGAGGGAACCGTTCAGGGCGATGAGCTGACGGGCACCCGCTCTCCGGAACGCGGCCGCCGCGGCGCCCAGTTCACAGCCAAACGGCAATCCTAGCGGGAGTTGACAAGATATTGGCGTAAACCCGAGCAAGCGTCTGCTGTTGAGTGAGTTGGCGGGAGCACGGTGGGGAATCGCCGCTGGCCTTGGCGGCGCGGGTAAACGATCAGCGTCTCTCGGATACCGGCCAGTTCTTCCAGGATGCGGTTGATGCTGAGTTCTTCTTGCCTGCTGGCCAGTTCGCGTTGCAGCAGAGAACTGAGCAATATAGCAGGTGTGGCCGTGGATCGGCTTGAGGTTGAGGCTCGGCATACTGTAGGTCATACCGGAGCACTGCTGCAGGAGGGGCACCCGAGCCGCCTGGGCTAGAGTTTTGCGCTTTTTGGGGTTCGGCTGGTGGGGTCCGCTGCCGGCTTCCTGCGTTGGAACATTTCTTGTAGGAAATGGCGGTCTGCTATTGACACGCGGCTTGAGATCTGATGTCTGTCACTGTGTATGAGGACAGACAAGATTCACCGACTCTTGGAATCCCGAAAACGACTGGCTGCGCAAATGCCGGATCCGGCCACCGTCCTGGTGGGCTCTCTGCTGAGTCGCATGATCCACTGCTATAAACCTGGTTGCCGCTACTGCCAGAAGAGCCAAGGCCGAGGGCACGGCCCGGTCTGGATTCTCTCGGTCAGCTTGGGCAACCGGCGTGTGCGGCAGATCACCATCCCCGCGGAACTGAACAAGGAGGTGGAAGAGGGCCTGCGCCGCTATGCGCAGATTCAAAAGCTGCTGAAGCAGATCGCGGGCGTGAACCAGGCTCTGCTGGAGGAACGTAAGAAGCGCTGAGGCCCTGGCCCTTTTTTTGAGCCACGTGTCTTTCATTAGTGAAAGTGACAGACGAGGTCCCTCCTGCCCCATCTCCTGGTCCGTTCCTTTGCTCCCCTGCGGTGGGCCTTCCCGCCCTGCTTTACCCGGCCCAGTTTCGGTTCCTTCTGGGTCTTGGCTGGTGCTTGGATCCTCGGTTCCGGGCGCCGCTCCCTGCCCCGCATCATTCAGTCCGCCCATCTGTCTCAGTTCAAGCACTACGGCTCCTTGCACCGCTTCTTTAGCCGGGTCCGCTGGAATCTGGACGACCTGGGCCACGGTGTTGTCCGCCTGCTGTTGCGGTTCTGTCCGGGGGGCCTGGTCGGCGCCGTGGATGACACTCTGGCCCGCAAGTCCGGACGCCGCATCTGAGGCGCCGGGATGCACCACGCCCCCCTGCGCTCCAGTCCCAAGCGCCCCTTCTTCGCTTTTGGCCACAACTGGGTGGTCTTCTCCCTGGATGTCTGGTTTCCGTTCGCCGCTGAGAAAGTCTGGGCGATCCCCGCGGCCACCGCCGCGACGATTGTCTCTTCTGCACTGACCTCACGCTCACTCCGCCACAGATCCTGGAGACCTTTTCTCTGCGCTGGCCCTTGGAGGTCTGCGTTCGTGACGTCAAACCGTTCCTGGGCTTCGAAGACCTGCAGAAGGGCTTTTCAGATTGACTCGGCTCCAGGGCAGGGACAGGATCTCGCTCGTTTGATTCTGGTGCACTCGACGATGACGAGCTCGCAGGTGCGGCCGATGGGCTTTCTTACTGACGAGGAACAGAGTGCCGCCCGCAGGCGGTGAGGTCCGGCATGTCGTCTTGAAGCCGGGCGCGTTCCTGGTTCAAGGCATAGCCACCTATCCCGTGGCCGCTCAAGCATGGCTGGACCAGCGTTTGAACGGAACGGCGCCGGTCGGCCTGCCATGGCCCAGCCTTTTGGCTTTCATCTTCTATTGATCGGGCGCATGGTCTTAATTTGAATGTGGATTCTCACGAAAGTCACCAGGAAGGCAGACGGTTGCTCGTGTTGCTGGTCAAAATCGGGGGAGATTCAGGCTCGGAGCCGCCGGCGCAGCACAAGCGCAAATAACCCCGCGCCGACAAGCATCCAAGATTGCGCCTCCGGAACAACTTGGATTTCGAAACTGTCGGGCAAACTCAGCCAAAAGCCCGGGGCCTGCGTGCCAAAATTCATGTATACCCGAAGGTTGTAAGTCAAATTTTCGTGAGGCGGATCAAAGGGGCTGGGAGGGCCCCCCATGAGAATTGGATCGCTGTCCACATCGAAGAGGCTCGGCAGCGTCATCAGTCCGGACGGGTTATCAACAGGAATCGGCATAGAGGCTGTGACGGAGACGTAGTAGGTGGCGGTAACCGGCGTCGCGTAATGAGCGCCGCTGAGATGCAGGACGAGCGGGTTCCCAGGCAACCAACCGAACGAGGCATCGGCTCCCTGCACCTCGAAAACGAAGCCAACGTTGCAGGTTTGGAGGCATAGAAAGACGGTGTTGGTAAGGCCTGGGGCACCCGAGGGAAGGAAGACGCTGCCAGTGGAGACGACCCACAGATCTCCGTCGCTAGCCGGTGGCAACCACTGGTCCGGGCCTGTACTATTGTTCAAGGTGGTTCCAGCGGCGGTGACCAAAAAAATGGGTCCTCCTGCCAAAGGCGCGCTGATCACGCACAGGAGCAGCAGAGCGAGAATAATCTTCATCTCATATCTCCTTTCGCGGGTTCACTCCAGGATATAAGCGAGATTTCCGTCTTCGCCTCCCGGTTGCAGGGGAGCATGTCGCAATTTGGGCTCCCGGTCAATAGAACCGGAATTTCCATTTTGGACTCCCGGGTCCTGTTCAGTATACACCCAGCCGCCATCCTTTGATCCTGCGAGTTGCATGTCTTTCCTCCGGGAGCCGGTCTTCGGCTCCACCAAGCGCCACTTTCGCTCTGCCGCAAGAAACCAAAACCCGCAAGCCCTGCCTTTCCAGTGCATTCCATGGACACCTCTCCGACCCTCACTGCCCGGTCGTTTGCATTTCGCTGCACCCACCGCCTCCGTCTACCCCGTCGCCACCGGCAAGGCGGCAATCCTTCGTACCATCGCCCCGAACAGCCGCCGCGTCAGATGGCTCTCCGCCAGCAGCAGCCAGTAGTACCGCGCATGCTTGATCAGCCTGCCGCCGGTCTTCACAAACCGTTGCTGCAAACTGGTCAGCGACCAGTTGTCGATCCTCTTCGGCAGCACCGGGCCCAAAGGGCACCCCCCGCCACAGGTTCCCCAGGTTGTAGGCCATCACGTCAGAGGGAGCCGCACTTCGTTGGAACGGAACCGATGGCAACTGAACCGGGTCATCTTGGCCGCCTGCTTGCCTTCCTTGATCCATTGCTCCGCGGTCCCCGGCGTGTTGTAGAAGCGTACCACCGCTCGGCTGTCGGTCTCCAGGTTGGTCACGATGAACCCGACGCGGGAAACAGTTCCCCGGTGTGGAACTGCACCTTCGGCACCACGCGTCGCGCCTATTTCTTTCTGGTGAACGGCGCGCCGTTTTACGACAGCCACTGGGAGTGCCTGGAGGCGCTCGCCCGGCTGGGCTTCAAGGTGAACCCTCACCGAGCCGCGTGTGCCGACGTCGAGGAGCTGGTCGCCTTCTGCCAAGCCTGGGAAGCCCGGCGCGACGACCTGTCCTACGAAATCGACGGCGTGGTCGCCAAAGTGGACTCCGCCGCTCAGCAGCGCGCGCTGGGCTGGACGGCCAAGGCGCCCCGCTGGGCCATTGCCTTCAAGTACGCCCCGCGCCAGGAGCGAACGGTGGTTGAGAACATCGGCGTGCAAGTCGGCCGCACCGGCACGCTCACCCCGGTGGCGCACCTGAAGCCTGTCGAGGTAGGCGGCGTCACGGTCTCGCGCGCCACGCTGCATAACGAGGACGAAATCCGGCGGCTGGGCCTCGAAATCGGCGACGAAGTCCTCATCGAGCGCAGCGGGGACGTTATCCCCAAGGTGGTCCGCGTGGTCGCGCCGGGCAAGGAGCGGCGGCCCTTCGAGATGCCCAAGGAGTGCCCGGTGTGCGGCGGCGCGGTGGTGCGCGAGGAAGGCGAGGTGGCCAGCCGCTGCATTAACACCAACTGCCCGGCGCGCCTGAAGGAGTCCATCCTGCATTTCGCCGCGCGCGGCATTATGGACATCGACGGCATGGGCGACGCGCTGGTGGACCAGTTGGTCGATCAAGGCCTGGTCGCCAGCGTGGCCGACATCTACAAGCTCACCCTGGAGCAGTTGGTGGACCTGGAGCGCATGGGGAAGAAGTCTGCCGAGAAGCTTTTGCGCAACATCGAGGCTTCCAGGCGGCAACCGCTGCCCAGGGTCCTGTCCGCGCTGGGAATCCGCTTCGTGGGTGAGCGCACGGCCGTGCTTCTGGCGGAGGCCTTCGGGAGCCTGGATAAGATCGCAGCCGCCGATCTGGAAACTCTCCAGCACGCCCAGGAGGTCGGCCCCAAGGTGGCCGAAAGCATCTACCAGTTTTTCCGCGAGCCGCGCAACCAGGAGTTGATCGCGCGGTTGCGCGAGGCCGGGCTTCAGTTCGAATACCAGATCACGCGCAAAAAAGGCGGGGCGCTGGAGGGCCGCACCTTTGTGCTCACCGGCACGCTGCCGCACCTGAGCCGCGAGGAGGCCGAGGCCCGCATCGAAGCGGCCGGCGGCAAAGTGACCGGCTCGGTGAGCAAACAGACCAGCTACGTCGTGGCCGGCGAGGCCGCCGGCTCCAAACTGGACAAAGCCCAGGGCCTCGGCATCCCGGTCATCGGCGAGCAGGAGCTGATCGAGATGCTCGGCTGAACAGAAAGTAAATCAGACAAACAGTACAACGGAGACGTGAAAAAACTCCGCTAGCCTCCTGGCCTGCGTCTTGCTGATGGCGCGCTTGCCATTCAGAACTTCTGAGGCCACCCCTTTCGAGCCAAACAGATGCCAGACATCCTTATGCGTGAGGCCCCGAGCTTCCATCAAGTGGCGCAGCATGTCATGCGGGCTAGCCGGGTCTAGAGGATAGTGCTTGTCCTCGAACTGCTGAATGAGCACAGTGAGCAACTCGGCCAGTTCCTCTTCTTCGGGAGAAAGATCCTCCCGCTCGTCCAGCTTGAGCAGCTCGGCTATCAAGCGCTCATTCTCTTCTTCAGTGCGGATCACGCGTGGGAGGGTCCGCTTGAGAAGTCGCGCGTAGCGCTCCTCGTCGATCAAGGGAGGTAGAGTGGTGGTCACTGTTTCCAGTCTCCTTTGTCGTAGTCGGCGTGGGTGAGGATGTGCAGGATAAACACCCGCTGCGTGCGGTAGTTCACACGCGCGATCAGCCGGTAGGAGTTGCCTTTGATGTTAAACACGGTTCGGCGGCCGACCAGATCGGCGCTCGGGTAGACCTGCCTCGTTTCAACAAGAGACTTCCACATGGCTTGCGAGACGGTTCGATACCACTGCTCCAGCGCCGATTTGGCGTCGGGATGTTGCTGCGCAAAGCCTACGACAGCCCGTTTGGCAATCACCCTCAAGAAGTCATGTTCTCACAATGAGAACGGATTGGCAACACCCTCTCAGGCGGGATGGCGAGGCCTGCGAACGCAGCCGGGCGTGGAGGCGCACGCCACTTCCGGGGTAGAATACCTTCGAATCGCGGAGCACACTATGATCACACGGCGCATCTTGTTGTCAGCCATTCCGGGAATTGAGCTAGTCCGTTCTACTCGCCTGGCCCGCGCGCAGCAGGGCGGGTCCGTGCCGGGCGTCACGCGCGTCAAGATCGATGCTGAGCAGGTCACCGCACGGGTGAATCCGATGATCTTCGGCCAGTTCATCGAGCACCTGGGGCGGTGCATTTACGGCGGCATCTACGATGACCGTTCACCGCTGTCGGATGAGCACGGTTTCCGCAAGGACGTGCTGGCGGCGGTACGGCGGCTGCGCGTGCCCATCCTGCGCTGGCCCGGCGGTAATTTCGTTTCGGGCTATCACTGGGAGGACGGGGTCGGCCCCAAGGACAAGCGGCCTACGCGTTTCGACACGGCCTGGTTCGCGGTCGAGCCGAATCGGTTCGGCACCAACGAGTTCATTGAGTACTGCCGCCTGATCGGGGCCGAGCCGTACCTCTGCATCAATCTGGGAACCGGCACCATCGAGGAAGCGGCCAACTGGGTCGAGTACTGCAACGGCACCGAAAACACGCACCACGCGGATCTTCGGCGGCAGCACGGCTACACGGAGCCGCACGCGGTCAAGTACTGGGGCCTGGGCAACGAGATCTACGGCGTCTGGCAGGCCGGCCACAAGAGCGCCGAGGACTACGCCAAGGTGGCGCTGGAGGCCGCCAAGATGATGAAGTGGGTGGACCCGTCCATCCGGCTGATCGCCTGCGGCGCCTCCGACCCGCAGTGGAACGCCACCGTGCTGGATGTGCTTGGGCCGATCGTGGATTACATCTCCGTGCACCTGTACGTGGGCGGGGACGACTACTACGAGCTGCTGGCCACGGTCAAACGGGCCGAGGATCTGCTGCGGGTGACCGACGGCGTCATCGAGATTGCCATGAGCCGCATCCGCGGCCGCCGGCCGGCAGGCTTCGAGATACCGCTGCCCAACAAGCGCATCGAGATCGCCTTCGATGAATGGAACGTCTGGTACCGGCGGCGGGACGGGCGCCAGCGCGAAGTCAAAGCCAAGCTGGAAGAGCCGTACAACCTGCGCGACGCGCTGTGGACGGCCTCGATGATCCATGTCTTCCAGCGCTGGGGCAACAAGGTGACCATGGCCAACCTGGCCCAGATGGTCAACGTGATCGCTCCGATCTTCACCAACGAGAAGGGACTGTTCGTCCAGCCGAATTTCTTCCCGCTGGAACTCTACCGCGCCGAAAGCGGCGACCGGGTGGTGCACACCTGGACCCAGGGTCCCTCCTACACCTCGAAAGCGCTCGGCGAGATCGACTACCTGGACGTCTGCGCCACGCGGGACGAGGGCGGCTCACTGGCAATCGGCGTGGTGAATCGGCACAAGGACCGCCCGCTGGGCGCCAGCTTCGAGATTGCCGGGGCGGCTCCGAAAGCCAGCGGCAGGATCTTCACCATCAACGGCCCCTCTGCCGAGGCGATGAACTCGTTCGAGCGCCCGGACACCGTGACAACCTCCAGCCGCACTCAGAGCGGTGTCGGCGCACAATTCACGCTGGAGTTTCCGGCGCACTCGGTGACGCTGCTGAAACTCGGACTTTAACGCCGTGGCGCCGCCGGCCAGTTCACCAGCACCGTGATGCGCCCTTGCTGGGCCTGCTCGACCAGTGCATTCACCAGGAAGCGCTGCCCGCCGGAGGAGACCACGTAACGGTTCCTCACGAGCGCGCGGAGCCGCACCTTAAACCGAAGTTCCTTCTGACAGTGTAGAGTATCTTGCTGATTTGAAGGGAGAAAGGGGTAGGATCGACTTCCGTTTTCTGGCTACAACCCCAGAAGCTGAAACGCGCGCGCCTGGATGGGGGTGAGTTCGGTCAGTTGGTGAAAGCTCACGCCCTTAGGGCCGGATGGGATCTGACAGAGGTTCCGGCATCGAGTTCCCAAGACCTGGAGCAGGGTCCTGAAGCTGTGCACCTCAAAGCCGTCCGGTGTGCGCCGCTGGACTTTCTTTTTCTTGGCGGAAAGGGAAGCTTGAGCAGCAGCGACCGGGTCTCGCCGGGTTCGGTCCCCGTCCAGCTCTTCATCGTCAAACAGCAGCGGCGCCAAGGCCTTGCGCATATGCCACTCGACGTAATAGGCCAGCAGGCAAAGGAAGATGTGCGCGCGGACATGATCGGCGGTGCGGTGATGAATGGGGCGAATCCGCAGGTCGATCCCCTTCAGGCACCGAAAGGCTCGCTCCACCTGAGCCAAGCTCTTGTATCGGCGCACCGTGTCTTCGGCCGAGCACTGCTGGTTGGTTTCACTGGTGCGCATCACATAGATGCCATCCAGTTGCTCCTCGCACCGAATGGATTCGGCGCGCCGCGCCCAGCCGAAGACGCCATCTGCGATGGTGAGCGAGAAGTGCTTGGCCACCTTGAAACGGTTCAGCACCTTGCCCACTTTCAACGCAATCTCGGCTTCCAGCAGCCGAGTCCGCTTCCGACGGGCCACTTCCTTGGCGATCTTGTCGAGTTGTTTTTCCGTGGCCCGCAGCAGGTCTTCGCGCTTCCGGCGGCGCTGCTCCGACAGCAACGGATTGAAGCAGGCGATGAGACGCTCGGAAGGGTAGTCCGGGGAGGTGATCTCCGCCAGATTCCGCTGATCGAACAAGGACAGTTGCAGCCATCCGGCGGTCACTAACTCCCGGATCGCCGGTCCCCGCAGGGCCGAGATCCAACCCAGCCCAGGATATTGTCTGAGCTTGTCGATCTGGGTCTCGGTCAGCATCCCCCGATCACCGACCAAGACCACCCGCACCAGGCCAAATCGCTGCCGTAACTTCTCCACTTGATCGACCACCGTGGTGGGATCGCCGGTGTTGCCGGGATAGACCTCCACCGCCACAGGACACCCGGCGGCGTTGGTCAGCACACCATAGACGATGATCGGCAAGCCCTTCTGGCCGTCCCGGTCGTTGCCGAAGTGCGCCAGCGGGCAGGTGTGTCCTTCGTAGTAGCTGCTGCTGACGTCATAGAGCACCACGGCCCCCTCACTCAGATGCCTCTGCGCCAGTTTCTTCTCGATGCGCGCCTGCCGCGCCAGCAGCCAATCCAGCGCCCGATAGAGGTGGTCTTCATCGCAGTTCGCAACGGCCAGTTCCTGGGCCAGCGTGGTGGTGTACCACAGCCGGGTGGTGGCCAACTTGGAGCAGGGATACAGCAGACGCTCGGCCAGCATGGCCAGAACCAGGTTGCGCTCTGAGCAGGGCTTGGAGGCAATTAAGGAGTCCAGTCCCATCCGCTGCACGGTGCCCAGAATGGCCTGTACGTGGCCGTGCGGGAGGTTCTCAACCACGCGGAGAGCGGCCGCAGCAGGAACAAACTTTTCGCCCGCCAGGGCTCGGCGGATCAGATCGATCAGTTGGGGTGGCAGGTGGGAGATGTTGCCGAGGGTTTCGTGCTGAACCTGGGAGCCGACGCGGAAGGAGCGGCGCAGGAGGTGGGACTGATAGACCTGGTCCTTGTAGTGGCGCGTTGTGGTGGTCACATGAACTGGGCCGACTCTCGACGGCATGACCAATTATAAGGCATCAAAAATCACAATGCAAGAGAAAAGATGATTAATTTAGTGGCTACAAATAGAAGCCCAAACAGCACCTAATCAATTCTTCAAGTTGGCTTTATCCCTTTTTAGGCGTCAGGAACTTCGGCTTAAACAGGACCCGCGGCAGGCCCGCCTCGAACTGCGCGCCCTCGCTCTTCACCGGAACCCCCATGAGCTTCTCTACCGAGAGGTATAAGAGTCCCTTGCCGTCTGGAGCGGTAGGCCAGGAACCTTCCCTCCGCAGACAACCGGGTCATGTTGTCGAGGAACTGGCTTCGAATGACGGGCAGCGGTTTCCGCTCCATTCCCAGGGCCAGCGGCAAAGCATAGATGTCATATCCGGTCTTCGGTTCCACCCTGAAGGCGATCTGGCTGCCGTCCGGCGACTAGGTCGGATTGGAGTCGTCGGCTGGATCGAAGGTAAAGCGCATGCGTCGAGCCCCGGACCAGGTCGAACACCCAGATGTCGCGCTCCCTGGTGGCCGGATCGCGAAGGCCCGCCGGCCGGTGATCATCTCGTAGAGCAGGCAGCCGAAGGCAAAGATGTCGGTGCGAGCATCGGCTGGCTTGCCTTCCACCTGTTCCGGGGCCATGTATTGCGGCGTGCCCAGGATGGCGCCCTGGCCGGTGATGGGAGTGGTGAGGGTCTGCGCGGCCTCGCCCGGGGTGGCCACCGGCTGGGTCTTGGCCAGCCCGAAATCCAGCAGCTTCACCCCCCACTTGGTGACCAGGATGTTGCCCGGCTTCAGGTCACGGTGCACGATCCCCTGGCGATGGGCGGTGTCCAACGCATCGGCAATTTGCAGCGCCAGCCGCAGGGCTTCTTCGAGCGGCAGCGGCCCCTGGAGCGGCTTGCCCTCTGCGATCCAGGCGCGTGTCGCACGCTTTCCACACTTCACCCATTCCGCCCGCGCCAATGCGAGCGAGGATTTCATAGGGGCCTAGCCGAGATGTCGTGGCAACAAACTGGTTTCTCGCCGATGGCTGAGAAGGTGAGAAAAAATGCAGGATTTCGCGCCAAGACGCAAAGGCTGCAAAGAACGCAAACATAAGTCACTTGGTTTCTTGGCGTTCTTTGCACACTTTGCGGCTTGGCGCGAAACAAGTGACTGTTCGCCGATTATTTGTCGGCTCCTGAGGGCTGCCGGCTATTTCTTTTCGTACTTTTCCCGGCAGGCGGGAGAGCAGAAGTGCAGCACTTCCTTTCCCACGGTCTTCTTGACGGAGGTGGCGGCGGAGACGAAGGTGCCGCAGACCGGGTCGCGTTTGAGTTCGCCGCCCATCTTAGCGTCGGAGCCGCGGGCGCCGCTCCCCTTGCCGGAGTCTGGCTCCATCAGCCCCGCAAACGCCTTACCCAGGATGCCGATGATGGAACGCAGAAAGCTCAGGAGGAAAATGCCCAGCAGGAGGTAGAGGACAACTCTTACCATGAGCCGGGGCGCCCCTTTGAGACGCCCCACCAAACCGGTTGCCTACTTCTTCTTTGCCTTCTTTGACGCCGGGTTCGTGTACTGGGTCTGAATCGTCGATTCGATGCTGGCAATCATGCCCTTGGCAGAGTCGGCGAACGGCCCGTCCGGCTTGAGTTGAAGATACTTTTCGAAGGCTTCCTTGGTGCCCGGAGGCGGAATGATTTTCCCTTCCGCCGTGGTTTGCGCCTTCGAGATCAGGTAGACGCCCCACTGGTAGTGGGCGTCGGCGTAGTTGGGGTCGGCCTCGATCGCCTTCTTGAAGGCCTCGCCAGCGGGTTCATTCTGGCCGTTATTGACCAGTAGCGCGCCCAAGTTGTAGTAATAGCGGCCGGCATTGGGCGGGTCGATCTGCGCGGCCTTCTGCAACTCGGCCTGGGCCTCGGGAAACTTCTTAGCCCGGGCCAGGGCCAGAGCGTAGTTGTTGTGATAGGCAGCTTCGTCCGGCTTCAGCTCCAGCGCCTTGCCAAACATCTCCAGGCCCTTGGCCATGAGAGCGTCCTGCTCGGCCCCGGTCTTGGTGCCCGCTTGGCCAATGTAGGCGTCTGCCAGGTGGGCCCAGACCACATGCTGCTTGGCGTCGAATTCGGATGCCTTGACGAAAGCCTCCACGGCGGCGTCAAACCGCTTTTCCTGCAAGGCCTGCATGCCGGTATTGAAGGCATCGTTCAGCACCTTGTTCTTGGCCAGTTGCTGCTGGCGCTCTTTGAGCTGCCGTTCCATGGCGGCCCTCTGTTCAGAACTCATTTCGCGGGCCTGTTCGGCGCTGAGCGTGCCGCTCTCGGCGGCCCGCTGTAGGGCATCCCGCCGCTGCTGCACGCGCTGCAAATCGAAGTTGACTACGGTTGGGTCTCCCAGGCGGGTACGAACGTTGTCCACCCGATCGACATCCTTGCCGCCGACCTCGCAGATCACTGCGTAGCTGCCCAGCGGCAGGCCCGCATGGAAATACTCGCCTTTCTTGTTCGTCTTGACCTTGTAGTTTCCCTTGATATCCCTGCGCTCGATCTTGATGAGAGCGTCTCTGAGAGGCTTCCCATCCTCGCCTTTCACCTCGCCTTGCATGGATGAAGTCTGGGCCATCGAGACACCCAGGAAGAAGAAAGGAGCAGCTACCCAGGCCAGTTTTCTCGCTAACATTGCAGACCTCCAGATCTTAATTCAGCCTCAACATTTCAGCATACTACAACCGGACTGGAGGGGAGCGCCAAAAAGCTGCCTTCACGCCTCCCCCTCCCATGTTGGGCGGCCTCGGGTGTATCTTCCATTCACCTTCGTGCATCTAACAGGTGTACCATGAAAAAAGCGGGTGAGAGGCCCATCTCGATGAGCAGGCTGGTTTTAGGCCTGACGCTGGCGGCCGCGCTTCTGTCGGCATCGCCCCCGCCGTTGGAGCGCGCGCGAGACTTGTATCAGCGCACCGATTACGAGGCCGCCCTCCAGCTTCTGCTTGCGGCGCCCGCCAGGGACGCGGCCACCCACCAGTTGATCGGCCAGTGCTACTACATGCAGGGCAACCCGAAGAAAGCCTCCGAGTCTTTCGAGAAGGCGGTGGCGGCCGATCCGCGCAGCAGCCAGGCCCGGCTGTGGCTGGGACGGGCCTACGGCCGCCGCGCCGAGACTTCCAGCTTCCTGACCGCTCCGGGCTTCGCCACCAAGACCCGCCAGAATTTTGAAAAGGCCGTCGAGCTGGATCCCCGTAACCTGGAGGCCAACAACGACTTGTTCGAATACTACCTGGATGCGCCCGGTTTCCTGGGTGGCGGGCTGGAGAAAGCCGCCACGCTGGCTAGCCGGATAGGGGAACTGGACCCCGCCGAGTTTCATTACGCCCAGGCCCGCCTGGCCGAGAAACGCAAGGAATTCCAGAAGGCCGAGAACCAGTTTCGTCGCGCTTCCGAGCTGGCCCCCCGCCAGGTCGGCCGGCTGATCGACCTGGCCAAGTTCTTTGCCAAGCAGGGGCGCTACCAGGAGAGCGACGAGGCCTTCCATCAAGCCCGCCAGCTCGCCCCCAACTCCCCCAAAATCCTCTTCGAGCAAGCCAGCGTCTACATCCGTTCGGGCCGCAATTTGGAGACCGCCAAACAGCTCCTCAGGCAATACCTCGATTCTCCGCTCACCCCGGACGATCCCCCTCGGTGGCAGGCGGAGCGGCTTCTCAAGCAGGTCTCCAGTAGCTGATCCCACCCATGTTCCTGCGCGAGGCCCTGCGATTCAGCTTTCAGGCCCTGCGCGCCAACCGTGTCCGCACCGCGCTCACCGGTCTTGGCCTGGTAATCGGCAACGCTTCCGTCATTCTCGTCGTCACCATTTCGCTGACCAGCCGCGACTACATCCTCGAACAAATCCAGGGCATTGGCTCGAACATGGTGAACGCCTACTACGAAGCCGGCAGCCAAACCGCCATCGAGGTGGAGGCCGATTTTGTCAAGTGGGCGGACGTAGAGGCGGTCCGCCAGCAGTTGGCCGACCGGATTATTGCCGCCACCGGCGTCATGACCAATTACGACCGCATGGTCATCAACGGACGCGAGCAGGACGTGGCCGTCATCGGTTCCGACGAGCACTACCAGCCGGTTCGCAACCTGGTGCTGCTGAGCGGCAGGTTCCTGGACTCCAGCGATGTGGCCCTGCGCCAGAAGGTCGCGCTGCTGACCGAAGCGCTGGCCAAGCGCCTGTTCGGCAGCCAGCAGGCGGCCATCGGCCAGGTGGTGAAGATTCACGGCCTGCAATTCACCGTCATCGGCGCCTTCAAGGAGAAGGTGGAGAGCTTCGGCCTCTCGGAAATCATGCGGGAAACCATCCTCATTCCCATTTCGGTGCTGAAGTATTTCACCAAGGTGGAACGGATTGACCCCATGTACGTGCAGGTCAAGCGCGCGCAAGAGGTCGAAGCCGTCACCCAGCAGGTGCGCCAGATTCTGGAGAGCCGCCACCGGCCCGGCGCGCGCTACTGGGTGGGGAATCTCACGGCTATCCTGGACGCCGCCAAGAACATTGCTCTGGTGCTTACCCTGGTGCTCCTTGCGGTGTCGGCCATTGCCCTGATCATCTCCGGAATCGGCATCATGAACATCATGCTGGTGACGGTGACGGAGCGCACCCGCGAAATCGGCGTCCGCATGGCGGTGGGTGCGGCCCGGCGCGACATCCTCCAGCAATTCCTGTTGGAGGCGGTCCTCATCAGTATGTCGGGCGGCCTGCTGGGCATCCTGGCAGGGCTGGCTGTCCCCCTGAGCGTGCGCTACCTGACCGGCCACGTCTACATCCCCATTTCCATGCTTTCCATCGTGGTCGCCTTCGCCGTCTCCTGCCTGGTGGGGCTGGTGTTCGGCATCTTGCCTGCCAACCGCGCCGCCCGGTTGAATCCCACCGAAGCGCTCCGCTACGAATAAGGCGCCCTCCGCCATCCGGCACCCGCCCGCGTAATTCGGGGACCGGCGCGAATTTCGCCGCCTATCCGAAATTCGTGGCCTGTACCACTGCTGTCCCGATGTTGAGCGACCCGTTCTCTGTAACCATATGAACCGCGTTGTCTTGCTGTCCAATCCGAGCACAATGGACTTCAGCGGCGGCTGCGTGACCACCGATCTTCACGACGACGGGTGCGTTGACAACACATCACTTGCCACGGCTCGCTTCTGGCCCCGCGGCCTCCAAGGCGTCAAAGGGCGCTACAAAATCCTACACATTTTGGGCGCCAGCGCAGGTGCGGATAAGCCCATTTTACGGCCCTTCCGCGATATGGACCGCAACCTTCTACGGTACAGGTTCAGCAACCCTCTGAACCTGCGCGGGTTATGACGGGACAGCAGTGGGCCTGTACCCGAATTGCCCTCCCCACGCTGACCCGCGTAATTCGGGGACAGGCGCGAATTTCGCCGCCTGTGCGAAATTCGTGGCCTGTACCCGAATTGCCCTCCCCACGCTGACCCGCGTAATTGGGGGGCTGGCGCGAGTCTCGCCCTTTTCATCTGGGCGGGTAAGGTCTACCTCATGGATGCCTGTCCCCGTTTTCGCCCTCGGCGCTGGCTGCTAAGCTAGCGTTGAGGCGATATCCATGTTCAAACTTGGAGTCCTGGTTATTCTGACCTGCTGCGGCCTGGGCGCGGAGGTGCGGACGCTCACCTTGCGGCAGGCCATCGAGCTGGCGCTCAAGCAGAACCCGGAGCTGACCTTGGCGCGGCTGGAAGAGAAGAAGGCCGAGCAGGACGTCCGGCTGGCTCGTGATGCCTTCGTTCCCAAGGTCGTGGCCGGGAGTGGCTTGGCCTACAGCAGCGGCTTCCCCATGAGCATCGAGGGGGCCACTCCCTCGGTGATTCAGGCCCGAGCCATCGCGGATGTCTTTAACCGGCCGCAGAGTTACCGGGTTGCCGCCGCCAAAGAGCACCGCCGGGGGCGGCCATCGACACCGCGGCCAAGCAACAGGAAATCGCCTGGCGCACCGCCGAACTTTATCTGGATGCCGAAAAAGCGGCCAGGATGGCGGAGATTGCCAGTCGGCAGGTCGAAGCTCTCGATCAGATCGCCGCTACCGTCCAGGCGCGTGTGGCGGAAGGCCGCGAACTGCCCATCGAAGCGCGGCGCGCCGCCCTGAACGTGGCGCGGGCGCGGCATCGCCTCCAGGTTCTGGAATCGGACTGCGCCTACGCCGAAGGCTCGCTGGCCGAAGTCCTCGGCTTGGATCCGGCCGACCGCGTACGGGCCGCGCCAGAAGATCGCACCCCGCCGCCCGTGCCGGCTTCCCCAGAGGAAGCCGTCCAAACCGCCCTGAGCACCAGCAAGGAGATCCGGTCGCTGGAATCGAAGCTCCTGGCCAAGGGCTTCGACATTCGGGCCGAGCGGGCCGCGCGGCTTCCCAGATTCGACTTGGTCGCCCAATACGCCCTGCTGGGGCGTTTCAACAACTACGAGGACTTCTTCCGCAAGTTCCAGCGGCACAACGGGCAGCTCGGCGTCTCGATTCAGATCCCCGTGTTCACCGGTCCGGGCGTGGCTGCGGCCACCGCCCAGGCGGAAGCCGAGGCCGCCCGGTTGCGCCTGGAAGTCCAGTCTGCCCGCCGGCGCATCTCCACTGAGACGGTTCGCCGCTTCGAGGAACTCAGACAGGCCGAGTCCGCACTCCAGCTAGCCAGAATGGAGCTCGACGTGGCCCGCGAGCAGGTCTCCATTCTGCTCGCCCAGATGCAGGAGGGGCGCGTCGGGCTGCGCCAGATCGAGGAAGCGCGCTCGGCGGAGACCGACAAATGGATGCTCTTTTTCGAGGCCAACGCCACGCTCGACAAGGCTCGCCTGTGTCTGCTGAAACAAACCGGCACGCTGCTGGCCGCGATGCAGTGACAGTTGCCCTCCAGCCGGCCCCCGAAACTTTCCCGCCGCGGGAGGGTTATACTGAATTGCCTGGTGGGTTACCCATGGTTTGCCTTCGATGGCTGGCGCTCCTCGGTCTGTCTTGGTCAGCCTGCCTGGCGGCTACCTTCGGCACAGTAGTTCCGCTGGTGGGAGGGGCAGCGGATCTGGTTCTGGATGAAGGACGTAGCCGCCTGTACCTGGTCAACAGCTCGCTGAATCAGGTCGAGGTTTACTCCATCCCCCAGCGCCGCTTGCTCAGCCCGATCCGCGCCGGACGCCTGCCCCTGGCGGCGGCTATGTCGCGAGATGGCCAGTTCTTGTATGTGACCTCCTATGACGGCTCGGCGCTGGAGGTGATCGATCTGGAGAAACTGGCCACCGCCCGGAGCGTGAGCCTGCCGGCCAAGCCGGAGGGCGTGGCGGTGGGGGCTGACGGACGGGTCCTGATCACCACCATCGGCACCGGACCTTCCAACAACCCCACCAACACTTTGTTGCTCTATGACCCGCAGGCCACCACCACCAGTGCCATCGCCAACGTGGTGGTGACCCCCCCGGCCCCAACTCCTCCGCAGCTCCCTGCGCCCGCCGGCAGACCCTTCCTCTCCTATCGCAGTCAGTTGATCGCCACCAAGGCTGGGGACCGCATCATCGGCGTCAATGTCAGCGGAAACAATCGCATCGTGTTCGTCTACGAGGTCGCCTCGGCGACGGTTCTGCGCAGCCGCGTGGTGGGCAACATTTCCACTGTCTTAGCGGTTTCTGTGGACGGCTCCAAGTGCATGTCCGGCCTGACCCTGTTCGACACCGAGACCCTGGCGGTGTTGGCCCAGCAGAATGCCGCCAACTCCCCGTTCACCTTCCCTACCACCGCGGCGGCGAATTTCAACACCCAGCAGAACCAGGGCGGCAGCACCTTCGCGCCCGATGGCTCGGTGCTCTACACGGCCTTTAACATCGCCCCGGATGAGAATCCGCCGGCGCGGGCCAACATCAGCCGCCTGCTGCTGAACGATCCCGACAACCTGCTCATCCAGATGGGCCTGGAGTTGCCCGAGAACGTGGCCGGCAAGTTCGTCATCACTTCCGACGGCGCTACGATTTATGCGCTCTCCGAATCGGGGTTCCTGATCATCCCGATATCGACCCTCTACCAAAACCCCGTCGCCTTGCCCGACAACCGGGTGCTGGTGTTGAACAACGATCAATGCGGGGTCACGGCACAGACCCGCTCCGCCACGGTGAAGGTCCGCAATGCAGGTGCCGGCCGGATGACGGCCAGCGCGCAAATATTGCAGTTGCCGCAGACCGGACCGCAAGGCTTGGGCGGAATCGGCGGGCCGGGTGGAGGCGCGCCTGGGGGGCAGATTGTCATCATCATGCCGCAGCCGGCGGCAGGCGGCGCTGCGGCCGGCGTTCCGGTCCAGGTACCCGCCCAAGCCGGCGGCGCCACCGCGCAGCAACAGAACGCGATTGCACAGACCGCCCCTCGCCTAACCACGCGGCAGACGGCCACCGGGCCGGAATTTCAATTCACTTACAACCCCACCGCGGCAACCTCGCTGGGGACCCTGACTCCTCCGCACACTTTCTTGATCCAGTCGCCCGAGGCTGTCAACATCCCCCCCACCGTCCGGGTCTACCAGAACAATCGCAACTCGGAAGCGCGTGCGGACGTGATTCCCGCGGAACAGGGAACCGCGCTCCTGGAGGGCCTGGTCGATATGGCCAGCGACACCACGCGCCAGCGCTTCTATATCGCCAACTCGGGGCTTAACCGGGTCGAGACCTTCGATCTTCGCACGCGCAAGTTCCTGGCCCCCATCAAGGTGGGGCAACTGCCGCGTTCGGTGGCCCTGACGCCGGACGGCAACACCCTGTACGTCGCCAATTCGGGGGGCGAATCCATCAGCATTGTGGACCTCAACAAAGGCGAGGTCGTGGGCAGGGTGCGCTTCCCGCCCATACCCTTCAACGCCAGCGCTTCCATTGTCACCCCCAGCGTGATCGCGGCGGGCCAGAGCGGGTTGCAGATAGTGATGAACAACGGCACCCTCTGGCAGGTCATTGGCAACGATGCCATCCCGCGCGGCGTCAGCCCCGCCATCGGCGCCGATTCCAGCGGCCGCCCCCTGACCATTTCTGCGCCCCGCACCATGATCTCGACTCCCAACGGCGAGTATATTCTGCTGCTGGCCGGCAACGGCTACGTCTATCTGTACGACGCCCTGGCGGACGAGTTCGTGACAGGTCGGCAGATTTTCATCCGTTCTACCACGGGCAGTTCTCCAGTTAACACGATTCAAGGCCTGTACGGAGCCGTGGCTGCCGGTCCCCGGGGCCAGTATTTCCTGGCTAACGGCCTGATTCTGAATCAGTCCTTGACCCCCGTTGGCTCGGTCCCAACGGTTGCCGGGCCGACGGCACGCGGCGGGCAGCAGCAACTGCTCTCGCCTCCGGTGGCAGCCCTGGCTGCGGTCGGGACCACCACCTTTGCCCGGCTCACCCAACCCATTCAATTGACCGCCAACGCCCCGCTCACTGACACGCCCAGCGTGGAGATCGTGGACGTCAACACCGGGGCGACCTTGCGATCTGTCCAGACCGTGGAAGGCCCGCTGGCCACAACCACCGGCCCCACTTCTCCGCAGACCGGAGTCAACGGGCGCACCATGGTGGTAGATGCCTCCGGCTCGACCGCCTACATCTTAACGGCCAGCGGCCTGAGTATCGTGCCGCTGGACGTGCCGGCACGCTCCGAGCAGCCCCAGATCAACCCGCGCGGCTTGGTGAGCATGGCAAGCTACCTGCCCAATGTGGCGCCCGGCGAGCTGGTCTCGCTGTTTGGGCGCAGCCTCGGATCTTCGGAACTGGTCAGTGCCACGCCGTTGCCCACGCTTCTGGGGGGAAGCTGTATTACGGCCAACAACCGGCCCCTGCCTTTGATCATGACTTCGGCCCAGCAGGTCAACGCCCAGATCCCGCCCGACTTCACCGCTGGCCGCTATTCCGTGGTAGTGCGCTCAGTCAGCCAGAGAACTGCCTCCCCGGCCTATACCCTAACCGTGTCCAAGTATGCACCCGCCGTTTTTGTCGATCCTCCAACCGGGCAGGCTGCCATCTTCCACGCTGACGGCCATCCCGTCACCAAGCAGAACCCCGCCCACCGCGATGAGCCGCTGGTGATCTACGCCACCGGCCTTGGCCGCACCAAAGGGGGCAGAGTGACTGCCGGCGCCCCCTCCCCCAGCGATCCGCTGGCCGTGACCGACGAGGTTCAGGTCTTCTTCGGAAGGACCGATTACAGGCAATCCGAGATGATCGTCGAGTGGAGCGGTTTGGCCCCCGGCTTGATCGGCGTCAACCAGATCAATATCCGCGTGCCCGGCGAGCGCATGCAGGGCGACAATCTCCCGGTCACAGTCCGCATCGGCGGCGTTGACAGCCCGGGCACCGGCCCAGTCGTCCCGTTCGTGGCCGTGGAATAAAGAAGCCGTCAGCCCTTAGCCACCAGCCCTGGTCGCGGAGATCCCGCGTGTTCGGCGCTGTCGGTCTCGCCGGGGAATTGACGATTTCCCCAGTGACGATTGACGATGGCAGTGCAGCGCTGGGTTGCGCCAGACACCGCAGTCGTCAATCGGCAATCCCGCAATCGTCAATTCCCCCTCAGACTCTCAGGCCCATCCATTGCCGGCCCGGGTAGTTTATGATGAACTAGACGCGAGGATTTCCATGAGACTGAGCAGTCTGGTTTTGATAGTGCTTTTGCTGCTGACCGGCGCCTCTTGCAGCCGAGATCCCGAGGTGGTCAAGCGAAAATACCTGGAGAACGGAAACCGGTACTTCGACAGGGGCAAGTACAAAGAAGCCTCCATCATGTACCGCAACGCTCTTAAGAAGGACCTCCGCTATCCCGAGGCCTATTACCGGCTAGGCCTGGCTCAGATCAAAATGGGCGAGAGGTTCTGGGCGGAGGCAATCCGCGCGCTGCGCCGCGCCGTCGAGCTGGACAAGAACAATATGGACGCCAGGGTGCAACTGGCGGACCTTCTGATGGTCTTCTACCTGGGCGATCCCCGCAGGCCCGCCTCCCTGCGCGAGGAGGTCAAAGGCCTTACCGACGAATTGCTCAAGAAGGACCCCAACTCCGTCCCCGCTTTGCGCATCAAAGGAGACTCTGCTGCTGCGGGCCGACAACAACTTCAAAGAGGCCATCCTCTACCTTCAAAAGGCCAACCAGGTCAGCCCGCTGCACAGCGAGATTGTGTTTCCTTTGGCCCAGAGCCTGCTGGGGGACGGCCAGATCGAGGAAGCCGAGAGGCTTGCCAAGACCCTGATCGAAAAGGAAAAGACCTTTGGGCCCATTTACGATCTCCTGTTCGTGTATTACCTCAGGAACAACCGTCTCAGTGACGCCGAGAGCATCTTGAAATCCAAGATCGCCAACAATCCCAAACAAGCCGAGTTCCTGGTCCAGCTCGCCGCCTATTACTTCGCCGTCAGGCGAAAACCCGAGATGCTTAACACGGTCGAGAGGCTGACTGCCAACCCCAAGGAGTTCCCCAGCGGGCGTCTGCTGGCCGGCGATTTCTATCTCCGAACCCGCGACTGGGACAATGCCACCCGGCAGCTCGAACAAGGGCTGCGCGAGAACCCGAAAGACAAGGCAACCTATCAAAAAAGGATTGCCGAGGTGTTGCTGGCGCAAGGCAAACGGGCCGAGGCCACCCGGGCGCTGGAAGAGGTCCTGAAAGAAAACCCGGGCGATGACAATGCCAAGGCCATGCGAGCCTCCCTGCTGATTGACCCCGGAAACCCGGAGCAAGTCCAGACCGCCATCAACGAGTTGCAGTCCCTGGTCGGGCGCATGCCCAAGAACGCCGTGCTGCGTTTCAATATGGCTCGTGCGCTGATGGCAAAAGGACAAATCGAGCAGGCGCGCACCCAGCTCCAGGAGGCTGTCAAGATCGACCACGCTTACCTGCCAGCCCGCGTGACCCTGGCTCGTCTGCACGTCTTCCGGCGCGAGTTTGGGGCCGCCCTTCAGGCCGTCCAGGAGATTCTTGACATCGCTCCTCGCAACCTCCCAGCCAAATTGATTCGGGCGGATGCTCAAATGGGATTGGGGAACCTCAGCCAGGCCCGAGAAACCGTGGTGGAGGCCATCAAGGAGAATCCCTCTTCCCGGGACGCCGTCTTCCAACTGGGCTATCTGGACCTTAGGGACAACAAGTTCAAAGAGGCAGAAGCCATTTTCCAGAAACTGCGTGACACCGACTCGGCCGACCTGCGCGGCTTGATCGGCCTGACCGAGACGTATGCCGCCCAGAACCAGCACGACAAGGCCATCCAGCTCCTCAATACCGAGCTCGCCGCCAACCCCGACCGGCCCGGCATGCGCTTGGCTCTGGCCAATCTACAGGCCCGCTCCGGCAAGTATGATCAGGCCATCGCGGGATTTCAGGCTTTGATCCAGAAGAACCCAAAATCCTCCAGCCTGTACCTCAGCCTGGGCGAGAGCTTCCGGCTGAAGGGCGACATTACAGCGGCCATTGACAGCTTCCGCAAGGCCAAAGACCTCCAACCCAACGACACCAGAGTCTACGTCCCACTGGCGCTGTTGCTGGACCAAACCGGGCAAAAAGCGGGGGCCAGGTCCATCTACGAACAGATCTTGAAGATGCAGCCTGACAATCCGATTGCGTTGAACAACCTGGCTTACATGATAGCGGAATTGGGCGGAGACCTGGACCAGGCCCTCACCCTGGCTCAGCGCGCCAAACAGAAACTGCCCCAGGATCTCAATGTCGCCGACACCCTGGGTTGGATCTACATTAAGAAGAACCTCAGTGACAACGCTATCGAAATCTTCCGCGACCTGGCCACCAAGCAACCCGACAACTCGACCTACCGCTACCACCTTGCCATGGCCCTCTTCCAGAAGGGCGACAGGTCCCAGGCCAAAAAGGAACTCCAGGCCGCACTCCAAAGGAAACCTTCCAAAGATGAGGAGAAGAAGATCCGGGAGCTGATGGCCAAAGTGGGCTGAGAGGAGAGAGCTGGAATCATCGTCCATCCAAGCGGATCCGAAGCCGTGACTCCCCAGGCGGGCCCGGCCAGCCACGTCTCCTGGTCCTATGTGGCGCCCTTTGCTACTCTACTGGTGTTCTTGGGGCTGGCCGGCTTCGTCCCAATGGGGCCCCAGCTTAGTTATCCCTTGCGGACCATCGCCGTGGCGGCCGTGCTGCTGCTCTGTTCCCGCCACCTGGTCACTTTCCGCGCCTCGCATCTGTGCACCAGCCTCCTGGTGGGCGTGGCTGTTTTCCTCATCTGGGTCGGACCGGACCTGCTATGGTCCGGCTATCGGCAGTCGGGGCTGTTTCAAAACCCTCTGACCGGGACCGCCCGTGCCAGCCTCCCTGCCGAGTTCCGGACCAACGCCCTGTTTCTGTTCTTCCGCATCGCCGGCTCGGTGGTTCTGGTCCCGATTGTGGAGGAATTGTTCTGGCGTGCCTGGCTGATGCGCCGGCTGGTTTCCGAGAATTTTGCCGCCGTCCCGCTCGGAACCTATGCCGCCCCGGCCTTTTGGATCACAGCTTTGCTGTTCGCCTCTGAACACGGTCGGTATTGGGATGTGGGCCTGCTCGCCGGAATCGCCTACAACGGCTGGATGGTACGCACCCGCAGCTTGGCCGACTGCATCCTGGCCCACGCTGTAACCAACGCCTGCCTGGCGGCCTACGTCCTGCTGGCCGGCGCCTGGGACTATTGGCTGTGAGAGGCAGCCGTTAGCCTTCAGTCCATAGCCTCGTACCACTCGATGGTCGCCGGGCGGCTCACACCTCTGAAAGGACCTTCCCTGCCCCCTGTTCTCGATTCGCGCCGGGGCTAAGTTGGCAACTTAGCTTTGCATCATAAAGTACTTGACAAGAATTGAAGATCGGCGCTAGCATGGACTCATGGGTATCGTCCGACCGATGCGGCCCCTGCCCCCAGAACCCACCTCCCTCCACTCCCACGCCATGGATAACCTCCAGTTCATCCGCGAGACCATGGAGCGGGCCACCTCCTTCACCGCCATTTCCGGCTGGGGCTTAGTGGTGGTCGGAATCACCGCCCTGGGGGCCGCACTGCTGGCCGCCCGCCAGTCCACCGAAGGCTGGCTGGCCATCTGGCTGGGCGAAGGTTTGCTGTCGTTCCTGATCGCCGGAGGCGCCACGGTGCGCAAAGCGCGCGCCTCGAAAGCCCCGCTGTTCTCCATGCCGGGCAAACGATTTGCGCTCAGCTTCTCCCCGCCTATGATGGTGGGTGCCCTGCTGACTGCGGTGCTCTACCGCGCCGGCAGCGCAGGGATTCTGCCGGGAACCTGGTTGCTGCTCTATGGCACGGGGATTGTCACGGGAGGCGCCTTTTCAGTCAAGGTCGTCCCCGTCATGGGGCTTTGCTTCATGACCGTGGGCGCGGTGGCGCTGTTTTCTCCGGCCTCTTGGGGGGATGGGCTGATGGCGGCAGCCTTCGGCGGGCTGCACATCCTTTTCGGAATCATTATTGCTAGGAGGCATGGTGGCTAGACAGAGTGCCCTTTCACAGCCTGCCGCGCGCAAGACGCGCGCCGAGGCGGGCGAGCTCCGGGAAGTCCGCTCCTGGGTCGGCCAGAGCGGCGCGCCGGGGCTGGACCGGCTGATTCACGAGCGCATGCGTCTGGGAATCGTCAGTGCGCTGGCGGTCAACGACACCCTCACCTTCAACGACTTGAAGAAACTGCTGAACACTACCGATGGCAACCTCAGCGTGCACGCCCGCAAGCTCGAGGAGGCGCGCTATATCGCCTGCACCAAGTACTTCGACGGCCGCCTTCCCAAGACCGAGTACCGGCTCACGCCCGAGGGGCGGCGCGCACTGGAGCGTTACCTGGATCACATGGAGGCGTTGATCCGTGCCACCCGTGACCGGTAGAAGGGAGGCCCCTTTTTTTTGCGGACTGGCTTTATGACGAAAAGTAATTTACACCTTCTCGACAGCGCCGCGCTGCACGTGGCCATCATCATGGATGGCAACGGCCGCTGGGCTACCGCCCGCAGCCTGCCCCGCCTGGCCGGCCACCGCGCTGGCGCCCAGGCCGTGCGCCGCACGGTCGAAGCCGCGCCCCAGCTCGGCATCCGCACCCTGACGCTCTACGCCTTTTCCTCCGACAACTGGCAGCGCCCCGCGCAGGAAGTCTCGACTTTGATGCAACTCTTTCACGAGTACCTGCGCAAGGCGGCCGGCGAGTGCGTCAAGCACGGAGTCCGGATCAGCGTGATCGGCCGGCGCGACCGTCTCGCGCCCGGCTTGCGGGAAGCCATCAAGCGAACCGAAGCCGCCACCGCGCAGGGCCGGACGCTCCATCTGCGCATTGCCGTGGACTATTCCTCCCGCGACGCCATCCTGCGCGCGGCGCACCGTCTCAAGGAAGCCAGCCAGCCCACCCGGGAGGAATTCGCGCGGCTTCTGGCCGAGGTCATTCACTCCCGCGGGTCCGTGCCCGACGTCGATCTTCTGATCCGCACCGGAGGCGAGCAGCGCCTCAGCGATTTCCTGCTGTGGGAAAGCGCCTACGCCGAACTCTACTTCACCACCCGGATGTGGCCCGATTTCAACGCCGCCGACCTGGAGGCTGCCCTCCGAGACTTCCACGCGCGCGAGCGCCGCTTCGGCCGCATTCCGGCAGCCGCCGCGGGGTGAGATGAGACCGCCCGGGATAGCCGCTATAATGTCCGCATGTCGCTGCTCGACGAGTTGTTGGCGTTGATAGCCATTTTGATCCCGCTCTTGCTTGTCGTGGTTCCCATCTCGGGTTTTCCCGCCGTAGCGGCTATGATGGCGCGCAAGCGCGGGGGATCTCCGCTGTTGTGGGCCGTACTCACCTTTGTGGTGTGCCTCTTCACCTTGCCCTTTGGCCTGCCCGTCTTGGTGACGGCAGGCGTGGCCATGGTCCTGGCGGCAACTTACGCAGGCAAGAGGGACAAACCCTGCCCGCACTGCCGGAAGATGATCCCGAAAGACTCCATAGCTTGTCCCTTCTGCGCAGGCGCTCCGCGGACGGGCCTGGACGTGGTGTGAAACCGGGAGGAGACATGAACCGGCGCGCTTTTGTAACAGGAACTGCCGTTTCGGCAGGACGTACCCTCGGCGCCAACGATCGGGTGGTGGTGGGCCTGATCGGCTGCGGCGGTCGGGGCCGCTACGTGGCTCGATTGATGCGGGAAGCCCCGGGGGTGGAGTTCGGCGCAGTCTGCGACGTCTACGAACCCAATGCTGCCCGCGCCCGCGAGTGGGCCGGGCCCGGCGCCCGCGCCTACAAGGATTTTCGCCACCTGCTCGAGCAGAAGGACATTGATGCCGTGCAGATCTCCACGCCCGACCACTGGCACGCCATCCCCACCGTGCTGGCCTGCCAGGCCGGCAAGGATGTTTACGTCGAGAAGCCGCTGGCGCACAATGTCAAGGAAGGCCGCGCCATGGTGGAGGCGGCCCGCCGCTACAAGCGCATCGTGCAGGCCGGCACGCAACACCGTTCGGCGTCCCATTTTCGTGAAGTGGCGCGCATCGTTCAAAGCGGGGAGCTGGGCGAAGTGCGCTACGTGCGGGTGTGGAACTACGTCAACATGTATCCCAACGGCATCGGCCGGGAGGCGGACTCGAACCCGCCCGAGGGCCTGGATTGGGATTTCTATCTGGGGCCTGCGCCCCTGGTCCCCTACAACCGCAAGCGCTTCCTGGGTACCTACCGCTGGTTCTGGGATTACGCCGGAGGTTACATCACGGATTTCGGCACCCACCGCTTCGACACCGTCCACCAGATCATGGGCCTGGATGCGCCCCGCAGCGTGGCCGCCTCGGGCGGACGCTTCAGCCTCAAAGACGCCGGCGAAGTCCCCGATATCCTGCAAGCTACCTACGAGTATCCTGGCTTCATCCTTAGCTATGAGGCTTGCCTCATCAGCGCCCACGGGCTGGGCTGCCGGACTCCCGGAATGAAATACTACAACGCGCGCGGCGCCGATGACCGTCCCAATGGCATGGCCTTCTATGGGACCAACGGCGCGCTGTTCGCCGACCGCATCGGCTTCGAGATCTACCCCGACCTCAAGCCCGGCTCCTCTTCGGAGTACCGCATGGAGCGCAAGCAGACCAACGTCAGCGACGCCACCGCGCTTCACGCCGCCAATTTCGTCGAGTGCGTCCGCAGCCGCAAGACGCCTAACGGCGAGATCCAGCATGGCCATCGCGCCGCCATCGTCGCCCACCTGGGCAACATCGCGATGAAGGCCGGCAAGAAATTGCGCTGGGATGCCCAAAGGGAGGACTTCCTGGATGTCCCCGAGGCCTCCCGTCTGCTGAGCCGCCAGGCCCGCAAACCCTGGGATCTGATCTGAACCCAGCCCCGTGTCACAATAGAGGAGGAAATGATTGAATGCCTGCGCCCGGGCGTGTCTGCCCAAAATGCCCGGGTGGTCCTCTTCGATTTTGACGGGACCGTCTCCCTGATCCGCTCCGGCTGGGTTGATGTGATGGTCCCCATGATGGTCGAGATCCTGATGGACCTCCAGACCGGGGAACCCGAGCCCGAAATTCGCACGCTGGTCGAGGATTTCGTGGGGCGCCTCACCGGAAAGCAGACCATCTACCAGATGATGGAGCTGGCCGACCAGGTGGAACTGCGCGGGGGCAAGGCCCTGGACCCGCTGGTCTACAAGCAGATGTACCTCGAGCGGCTGCACAGAAAGATCGCCTATCGCCTGGAAGAGTTGCGCCAGCGCCAGGTTCTGCCCGAGAAATACCTGGTCCCCGGCGCGCGCGCCCTCCTGGAAGCCCTGGCCGATCGCGGCCTGAAGATGTACCTGGCCAGCGGCACCGACCAGCCTTACATGCGCGAAGAGGCTGACCTGCTGGACGTCTCCCGCTACTTCGACGGGCGGGTCTACGGCGCTCTGGACGACTACAAGAGCTTTTCGAAGAAAATCCTGATCCAGCGCATCATCGCCTCGGCGGAATGCGAAGGTTCCGCATTCCTGGGTTTCGGAGACGGCTACGTCGAGATCGAGAACATCAAGGACGTGGGCGGCGTGGCCGTGGGTGTGGCTACGGCCGAGCCGGAATGCCAGGCCGTCGATCCCTGGAAGCGCAAACGCCTTATCGGGGTGGGCGCCGATTTCATCATCCCCAACTTTCTCTGCCGCGACGAGCTGCTTGGCGCTCTGTTCCCGCAATGAAATCCAAGTACGCAACGTTCGACCGCTCGCGCCTTCTCCTGAAGCCGCTCCGGGAGCGCGTCCACGACTTGCGCCTGGAGCAGTGGCTGGGTCTGGAGGACGCTGCTCCGCCTTACTCGCATCCCCAGCTTGCCGAGCTGGCGGCGCGCGTTCTGGCGGCCCGCCGCAGCGGCGCGGCCCGCATCCTGATGATGGGAGCGCACCTGCTGCGGGCGGGAGTGAACCGCCACATCATCGACCTGCTCGAGCGCGGCTGCCTGGATCACATCGCCATGAACGGCGCAGGCGCGATCCACGATTACGAACTGGCCCGCATCGGCGCCACCACCGAGAGCGTGGCCCGCTACATCCGCACCGGCGAGTTCGGCCTCTGGAAAGAAACCGGCGAGCTGAACGATTGGATCGCCGAAGCAGCCGAACTGGGCCTGGGGCTGGGTGAAAACCTCGGGCGCCGCATCGAGGCCAGCGACTTCCCCTGTCGAGAGTTGAGCCTTTTGGCTGCCGCCTACCGGCTTTCGGTTCCCGCTCACCGTACACGTGGGCATCGGCTACGACATCCTGCACGAGCATCCCAACTGCGACGGGGCCGCGCTGGGCGCCGCCAGCTACCGGGATTTCCTGATCTTCGCACGCACGGTGGAACGCCTGGAAGGAGGCGTTCTGCTGAGCTTCGGATCCGCCGTCATGGCCCCCGAAGTCTATCTGAAGGCCCTGGCCATGGCCCGCAACGTGGCCGCACAGCAGCACCGCGCGATCCGCAATTTCGCCACCGCGGTCTTCGACCTGGTGCCGATTCGCGGCGATGTTCACCGCGAACTGGACAAGACCGAACCCGGCTACTACTTCCGCCCGCACAAGACCATCCTAGTGCGAACCGTGGCCGAGGGCGGGCAGAGTTTCTATTTCTGCGGCG
Organism: uncultured Acidobacteriota bacterium; assembly: GCA_963725415.1. Lineage (GTDB taxonomy): Bacteria > Acidobacteriota > Terriglobia > Bryobacterales > Bryobacteraceae > CAVRZY01. The sequence continues at coordinate 60,051 of CAVRZY010000210.1, forward strand.
ACCATCGCGCCACTTTCCCTGCGCTCCGCCGGGCGATCCTCGAGATCTTATGACCACGGCTGAGATCCTGGCTTCTTTCCCCAAAATCGCGGCCCTGGTGGTCGGAGATATCTGCCTGGACCGCTGGTGCACCTACGATCCCTCCACCGCCGAACCTTCCCGCGAGACCGGCATTCCCCGCCTCGGCGTGGTGGCTACCGAGGTCACTCCCGGCGGCGGTGGCACGGTCGCCAACAATCTGGTGGCCCTCAGAGCCAGTCGCGTGGCCGTGCTCGGCGTCAGAGGCGATGACGGTTTCGGATTCGAGCTCACGCCGGGCCCTGGAAGCCCGCGGGGTTTCCACCGATCTGATGGTGCCGGAGCTCGAGCCTCTCCACCTTCACCTACACCAAGATCATCAACTCGAAGACCGGCATCGAGGACCGGCCCCGCCTGGACTTCATCACCACCCGCCCCATCCCGGAACAGGTCGAGCGCAGAATCCTCAACCGGCTGGAAGCCGCCGCCAGCGGCTATGACGTGATCCTGGTATCGGACCAGGCCGAGACCGATCACGGCGGCGTAGTCACTCCCGCGGTGCGCGCTCTACTGGCCGATCTGGCCGGGCGCCACCCCGAGAGAATCCTCTGGGTCGATTCCCGCAAGCGCTTGGAGCTGTTCCGCAAGGTGATCGTGAAGGCCAACCAGCAGGAGGTCGAGACGGCCTGTGGCAGCCTGTTCGGGCACACAGACTGCCAGCGCCTGCGGCAGCACGTCCACAGCAAGCTGCTCATGGTGACCCAGGGAGCGAAGGGCGTGCTGGTCGTCGAGGAGGGGCGGGAAACACAGGTGCCTACACGCCAGATCGAGAAGCCCGTGGATATCTGCGGCGCCGGCGACAGCTTCTCGGCCGGCGCCGCCCTGGCCCTGGCCGTGACGGGTTCTCCGAGCGAGGCGGCGCGCTTCGGCAACCTGGTCGCCTCCATCACCATCATGAAGAAAGGGACCGGCACGGCGTCCCCGCAAGAGGTGCTGGCAGCGGAGGGGGCAGTTAGGCGATGAACACGCTGGCCATTGACATCGGCGGCACCAAGTTCTCGATGGCCGTCTTCGAGGGCCAGCGGATGGCGCTGCGGGAGTCCCGCTCGACGGACCGCGAAGGCGGGCGGGAATGGATGCTCGAGCAGATTGTCTCGCTCGCCACGGACTGGCGCCGCAGCTTGCCGCTCGACCGCTGCGGGATCGGCTTCGGTGGTCCGGTTCAGTTCTCCGAGCAACGCGTGGCGCTTTCCACCCACGTCGGTGGGTGGCAAGACTTCGCGCTCTCCGCTTACCTCAGCCGAGAGCTGGGCTTGCCGGCCGTCATGGACAACGACGCTAACGTGGGCGCGCTGGGGGAGGCCATCTACGGGGCGGGCGCGGGCGCAACGCCGCTCTTCTACATGACCATCTCCACCGGCATCGGAGGCGGACTGGTGGTGGATGGCAGCATCTATCGGGGCGCCGACTCCTACGCCGGGGAAATCGGACACTTGACCGTGCGCCCGGAAGGTCCCGAGTGCCTCTGCGGCGCCCGGGGCTGCCTGGAGCGCATGTGCGGCGGCATCTGGATGGAGACCGATCACGGCCGCTCCGCCAAGGAACTTCTCCAGGATCCCGGGTTTGTCCGCCGCTATGTAGTGGACTTGGCCCTGGGCCTGAAAGCCTGCATCATGTTGTTGAACCCCGCGCGTATCGTCATCGGCGGCGGCATCGGCAAAGCGGGGCCGGCGCTGTTCGGCCCGCTGCGCGAGGAATTGCGCCGGCAAATCACCGACTGGTCTCGCGCGCGTATCGACGTCCTGCCCGCCGCCCTGGGCGACGACAGCGTGCTGTGGGGAGCCTTGGCCCTGGCGCAGCGCGAGACACAAGTCAGGAGTCAGCATGAGCTTCGCGGAACATTACAAGAGTGAATTGTTGAAAGCGATTGAGGCCATTGATCTCCAGCGCGTCCAGCAGGCCATCGAGTGGTTCAAAGAAGCCCGCGCCGGCGGCCGGCAGATCTTCGTCTGCGGCAACGGCGGCAGCGCCGCCACCGCTTCCCATTTCGTCACCGATATGGTGAAGGGCGCCAGTTACAATCGCCCGGCCCGGTTCCGAATCCTGGCCCTGACCGATTCGCTGCCCATCCTCAGCGCCTACGCTAACGACCTGGGCTTCGACTGCGTGTTCGTCGAGCAACTAAAGAATTTCGCTCGACCGGGCGATCTTGTAATGGGCATCAGTGGTTCGGGAAACTCGCCCAATGTGCTGCGGGCCATCGAGTACGCGAACTCGATCGGCTGCCGCACCCTGGCGCTGACCGGGCGTGACGGGGGCAAAATTGGCTCTTTGGCCCAACTCAACATCCAGGTTCCCGTCGCCCACATGGGGCGGATTGAGGATGCCCACATGATCGTCTGCCATATGATCGGCTATTCTTTCATGGACTCCGAAGGGTGAGGAGGATGGTCGTTGGGCGAGGAGCTTTCACGACAGGAGCGCATCCAGGCCTGTCTCCGGGAGGTCACTAGACGGCCCGATTTTCCCGCTTTCTCCCACCATATCCAGGAGCTCATGCATGCGCTGGGAGACGAGGAGGCTTCGCTGCGTCGTTTGACCGCGCTGGTGCTGCGCGATTTCAGCCTGACCCTCAAGGTCCTCCGGACGGCCAACTCCGTCCAGTACAACCGCTCCGGCCGCCACATCCTCAGCGTCACTCACGCCGTGGCTTTGTTGGGAGTGGATGCCATACGCTACCTGGCGGGCAGCCTGGCCCTGTTCGAGCACTTCCGCAAACAGTCTCCCGGCCTCAGGGAACTGATGCTGCTGTCCTTGCTGACCGCCAACCAGGCCCGCTCGGTGGCGGCGCGCATCGGCTATCCGCGCCGCGAAGAAGCCTACCTGTGCGGCATGTTCCGCAACCTGGGGGAGGTCCTGGTGGCCAGTTACTTCCCCTCCCAGTACGCCGCCATCCTCGGCCACATCAAGGAAGCCAACCTCTCCGACCGGGAGGCTTGCTTGCGCGTGCTTCACTTCACCTACGAGGAACTGGGCCACGCCATGGCCCTCCACTGGAACATGCCCGATAAGGTGGCTCGCTGCATGCGCGGCGGTGAGGAGAAGCTCGGCAGAGCCGGAACCCACGACGTGGACCTGCTCCCGGCCCTGACTTCCTTTAGTCACTCCTTGACCACTGTGGAGGAGTTGAACCTGACCATGGTCCCCGCAACAGCTCGAAATGAAGCCCTCATCCCCGCCGACGACACGGAGCAGCAGTTCCTGCGTCATGTCTCGCCGGAGCCTATCCACATCGATGAGGTGCGGCGGCGCAGTGGCCTGCCCATCGCTACCGTGAGCAGCGCCCTGGCGATGCTGGAGCTGAAGGGCTGGTGCGGCAGATGGGCGCGATGAGCTACGTGCGGGCCCGCGAGGCTGGCGCCGTCTACGGAGCATGACCGCCGGTGGCTAAGCGCAGCCGCCCACCCACCAGGGCGGGAGTCCAGAAGAACCTGGTGGTCGTGGAATCGCCGGCCAAGGCGAGGACGATCGCCAACATCCTGGGCGGGGCTACGAGGTCAAGGCCTCGGTGGGCCACGTGCGCGACCTGCCCGAAGTCGGCCCTCGGCGTGGACGTCGAGCACGACTTCGAGCCCAACTACGTCGTGCCCAAGGAGAAGCGGCAGGTGGTGAAGGAGATCAAGGCTGCCGCCAAGCGGGCCGACGCGGTCTACCTGGCCACCGACCCCGACCGCGAGGGCGAGGCCATCGCCTGGCACCTGGTGGAGGCGGCGGAGCTGGACGATCGCGCTACGAGCGCGTCGTCTTCCACGAGATCACGCCCGAGGCCGTGCGAGAGGCCTTCCGCCACCCGCGCGAGCATCGACATGCACCTGGTCGACGCCCAGCAGGCGCGGCGCATCCTGGACCGGCTGGTGGGCTACAAGCTCAGCCCGCTGCTGTGGAAGAAGGTGCGCGGGCGGCCTGTCGGCGGGCCGCGTGCAGTCGGTGGCGGTGCGGCTGGTCGTGGAGCGCGAGCGCGAGATCCGGGCTTCGTGCCCGAGGAGTACTGGACCATCGAGGCCGAGCTCGCAGCAGGACGCCGGCGACAAGCCGGGGAGCTTCCGCGCCCGGCTGGTCGGCCTGGCGGGCAAGCGAAGAAGCTGGAGATCGGCGGCCGAGCGCGAGGCCGACCGCATGCGTCGCGCCTGCTGGAGACGGCCGCCTACCGGGTGGCCTGCCGTCCAAGAAGCAGCAAGCGCGGCGGCCGCCGCCGCCCTTCATCACCAGCACCCTCCAGCAGGAGGCGTCGCGCCGGCTGGGCTTCACCGCCAAGCGCACCATGGCCATCGCCCAGCAGCTCTACGAAGGCCTGGAGCTCGGCGGCGAGGGCAGGTCGGCCTCATCACCTACATGCGCACCGACTCCACCCACGTGGCGGAATCGGCGCAGGAGGAGGCGCGCGCGCTACATCCGCGAGAAGTACGGCGCCGACTACCTGCCGCCGCAGGCCCGCGTCTACAAGAGAGGTAAGGGGGCGCAGGAGGCGCACGAGGCCATCCGCCCCACCTCCACCTACCGCGAGCCGGAGGCCCTCCAGCCGCTTCCTGATCGCGCGACCAGTACCGGCTCTACAAGCTCATCTGGCAGCGGTTCGTCGCCAGCCAGATGGCCGACGCCGGTCTACGACGTGACCACCGTGGATATCGAGGCACGAGCCTGCGTCCGGCCAGCGACGTCTACTCCTCCGCGCCACCGACACTCAGGTTGCCTTCCCGGCTTATCGTCAGGTCTATGCCGAGCCCGACGAGGACGAGGAGGAGGACGAGGCAAGAACCGCCTGCCGCCGCTGGCGGAGGGCGAGGCGCTCGACTGCTGGGCCTCTTCCCCGAGCAGCACTTCACCCAGCCGCCGCCGCGCTACACCGAGGCCAGCCTGATCCGCGCGCTGGAGGAGAAGGGCATCGGGCGGCCCAGCACCTACGCCCCCATCCTTGCCACCATCCGGAGCGGGGCTATGTGGAGAAGCGAACGGCCGCCTGCGGCCCCGAGCTGGGGATGGTGGTGAATGACCTGCTCACCACCTACTTCCCGGACATGGTGGACGTAGACTTCACCGCCAAGATGGAGGAGCAACTGGACGAGATCGCCCGGGGGAAGCGGCCGTGGCAGCCGGTGATCGAGGAGTTCTACGCTCCGCTCATGCGTGACCTCTCGGCGGCCTCCGATGCCCCCGCCGTCCGCCAGGAAACGACCGAAGCGTGCGACCTCTG
>CAVRZY010000211.1:0-6959 GCA_963725415.1 uncultured Acidobacteriota bacterium
GGACACCGGCCCAAGAGTTGCTGAAAGCTTCCAACTCCCGCGAGTTCCGCCCCATCCCACTGCGGGTGCGGCTGCGCGGCCGCATGCCCTCGAAGATACGCGAGCTGGACACGCGCAACGTCGCGGCCATCATCCCGGGCAGCGACCCGGAACTGAGATCCGAGGCCGTGATCTTCAGCGCCCACTGGGACCATCTGGGCATCGGCCCGCCGGTCAACGGCGACTCGATTTACAACGGCGCGGTGGATAATGCCACGGGCTGCGCCATCCTGCTGGAGATCGCTCGCGCCTGGGCCGCCCTGGAGCAGAAGCCGCGCCGCTCCGCCCTGTTTCTGGCGGTGACCGCCGAAGAGGGTGGGTTGCGCGGCTCCGAATACTACGTCCAGCATCCCTTCATCCCGCCCGGCAAGACCGCCCTGGCGCTGAACTACGATGCCTTCAATCCGGTGGGGCGGACACGGGACATAGTGGTCGGCGGCGCCGAGCGAACTACTGCCTTCCCGCTGGTCGAGGCGGTGGCCCGCCGCCTCAACCTGGAGATCAAGCCCGAAGCCCGCCCCGAACAAGGAAGTTACTTTCGCTCGGATCACTTCCCCTTCGCCAAGGCCGGCGTCCCGGCTTTCTCTATCAAGATGGGAACGGAATTCCTGGGCAAACCGCCCGGATTTGGCGAGCAGCTCTTCCGCGAGTTCAACGCCAAGCACTACCACCAGCCCTCGGACGAATATCGCGAGGACTGGGACTTTTCCGGCCTGGTGGAGATGGCGCGCTTCGGAATGCTCATCGGCCTGGAGGCCGCCAATGCCCCCAACCTGCCCACCTGGAAGCCCGGCGACGAAAACCTCCCGGTGCGGGAGAAAAGCGGAGTGAAATAAGAGTCGGATCGTGTCAATGTAGCGCTGCGGCCTACCGGGCAGCCAAGGTCACGATGGCCTGGGCCTCCGCGGCGCGGCCTTCACCCACCGGCCCCAGCTTCTCAGCCGTCTTGAATTTTACGGAGACGCGTTCCAGCTCCAGTCCCAACGTGGCGGCCAGGGATTCCCGGATGGCGAGGCGATAGTCCTTCAGTTTGGGCCGTTCCAGGATCACCGTCGCGTCCACATTCACAACCTGAAACCCCTTTTCCATCACCAGCGCCAGCGCATGGCGCAGGAATTGAAGGCTGTCCGCCCCGGCCCACTGAGGCTCGAAATCAGGAAAGTGGAGGCCGATGTCGCCCAGCGCCGCCGCACCCAGCAGGGCGTCGGTCACCGCGTGCGCCAGAACGTCGGCGTCCGAGTGCCCTTCTGGACCGTAATCTGACGGAATCCTGATGCCACCCAGGATAAAGGGATCCCCGGCACAAGCCGGTGGATGTCCCAACCGATGCCGGTGCGGTATTCCCCCACTGCTCAGGATGCCTTTCGCTGGGCCAGTTCCTCGGACAGGAACAGCCGCGCCAGGTCCATGTCGGAGGGCTTGGTGATCTTTATGTTGCGATCGCTGCCCAGCACCACGCTCACCTCCACTTGCTCGAGGCGCTCCACCAAGCTGGATTCATCGGTCGCCGTGAAACCGTCCTCCCTGGCCGTGTCGAAGGCTTGGCGCAACAGGGCATAACGGAATACCTGTGGGGTCTGCGCCACGATCAGCCGCTCCCTCGGCAGCGTTCCGTGGATCTTGTTGCGCCGGACCTGCTTGATGGTGTCCACTGGCACGATCCCCACGATGGCTGCTCCCGTCTCTGCAGCCTCCTGGATCACCCTATCGATGGTAGCCCGATCAATGAACGGCCGAACCGCGTCATGGACCGCCACCAGATCGGAGTCCGGCTCCAGCACCGCCAGCGCGTTTTCCACCGATTGCTGGCGCGTGTCTCCGCCTTCCACCAACCGCACCGGCTTGCTCAGGGCTTCGTCTCGTAGCAGATCCCCCACCCAGCCAAGATCCTCCCGCCGCAGCGCGACCACGATCTCGCTGACCAGTCCGCAGGTCACGAACTTGCGGATGGTATGCACCAGAATCGGCGAGCCGTCCAGCAGCATGAACTGCTTGCGGCTGGTGCCCGTCCGTTCGGCGGAGCCGTGCCCCATGCGGATTCCCAGCCCCGCCGCCGGCAATATCACGGCAACTTTCATAATGGTCGAGCTACGATTGTATCCCGGTTTTCCCTGCGGCTGCCAAAGTTTCTCTCTGGCTTTGCACCCTTGTGGGCCTTGGCGTCTTTGCGGGAAACTTCTTCAGCTACCCTGTGGCGCCCCGGCCGTGGCGGCTTGCTCGCGGTGCCCCGCCCGCTCGTGCCGCTCTCCATGCCCCGATTTCTCGTACACCGTGTGCACCCGCTCGTCAAACCGGCCGAAAATCATCTTGCCGGCAGTAGTCTGGAGCACGCTGGTCACTGTGATGTCGATGGTTTTCGAGATGAGTTTCTTGGCATTGTCCACCACCACCATCGTGCCGTCGTCCAGGTACGCCACCCCCTGGTTGTACTCCTTGCCTTCTTTGAGGATGAACACCCGCATGGTCTCGCCCGGCAGCACGATCGGCTTCAGCGCATTGGCCAGTTCGTTGATGTTGAGGACCTCGACCCCGTGGAGCTGCGCCATCTTGTTCAGGTTGAAATCGTTAGTCACGATCTTGCAGTCGTACACTTTGGCCAGCTCGATCAGTTTCATGTCCACGTCCCTGACGTGCGGGAAATCGTCTTCCAATATCTGCACGTTCAGGTGCGCCATTTTCTGAATCCGTTGCAGGATGTCCAGCCCCCGCCGCCCGCGGTTGCGCTTCATCGAGTCGGCTGAATCGGCCACCAGTTGCAGCTCTCGCAGCACGAACTGAGGGATCACCAGCGTTCCGTCCATGAACCCGGTTTCGGCCACGTCGGCGATGCGCCCGTCGATGATCACGCTGGTATCCAGGATCTTGAAGGCCTGCTTGGCGCCCTTCTCGCCCCCGAAGATGCCCCCCAGGGCCGACAGGTTCAGCATGTCGCCCTTGGTGGCGCCCACCACCAGGCCCACATAGGTCATCCACAGCAGCAGACCGATTTGCAGGAACGGAAGCACCGGAGTGGGTTTCGGGAGCGCCCCGTCCAGCACCAGCGCCATCAGAAAGGCCCCCAGGATCCCCAGGATCGATCCAATGGCCGCCCCAATCAGCCGCTTCAGGCTCACCTCCCTGACGCGTATTTCAAAGAGGACAATCCCCAACCCCAGGGCCAGTCCCACCACGGCCCCGGCAATCGAAACCAACGGGTTTCTGGATTCCTTGAATGGAGTAAGAAAATAGCCTGCGCTAGTCAACACCAGTACGAATAACGCTCGAACGATCAATAGGTTATTCATCTCAATTGCCTGCCTCTCCCGCAACCGGGATGGTCACGCGATGAAAAAACTGTAATGTAACCGGCGCGTCGAGCACAACACCACTGCGTGCAGCATACCATGAAATTCGGCAAATTAGCCCCCGAAAAACCGACTTAAGCCCACTGTTTTTTGAGGCCGGCTCGCTGGCCCGGCGGCCAGACCCGGCCACGGCAGTCGGCCCCTACTTTCCGCCCAGCCACCACAGCAGATACAAGATCAAGACTGCATACCCCGCGCTCACCAGATCGTCCAGCAGGATTCCCGCCGCGCCGTGCAACTTGCGGTCGATCTGCCGGGCCGGCGGGACCTTGATGATGTCCAGAATCCGGAAACACAGATAGCCCAACAGGGCGATCTGCCAGAGTTGGCCCTGGTGAAACAGGATCGGCACCAGCAGGTAGCCGGCGACTTCATCCAGAACGAAATGCTTCGGATCCTGCTCCTGCCAGTACGATTGGGCCCACGGCGTCAGAACGCAGTGCAGCACGCAAACCGCTACAAACGCGGCTACCAAGGCGGGGAGTCGCCACTGCGGCGGCAACCACAGAAACACCGCCACGTGCACCAGGACGCCCAGCAGTGCCCCGCAGCTCCCCGGCGCGATAGGCGACAGGCCCAACCCCAGGGCCGAACCCACCGCCACCTTCAGCCGATCCATGGGTTGCCTCCTGGTGGCCTCTGCGTTCACGAAGCCCCATCCCTAAACACCATCTCCGCGGGCGCCACCGGATGGGTGCGGCAATACTCCGCGTACAGGCTGCCGTAACTGGCGGTGATGTAATCCGGCTCCGTGAACCCCAGCCGGCTGGCGGTCTGGTCGATCCAATCCGGCCGCCCTCCAGCTCGAGAAAGTGGCCGATCGGCGTCTCATCCAGGGTGACCAGGCCGGCCTGGTCCGGATGGCAGAACTCAGTGCGGTATTTCTCGTACCGGAACACCGGCTGGAAGCCTAGGCGGCTGAGGATCTCGGCGGCCACGCTGGCGTCGGACAGCTCGATTTCGAGCTCCTCGCGAGACTTGTGTCGGCCGTGCACGGCCGGTCCTTTGAAAGTCAACAGGGAGCGCTGCCCCGCCTGTCGCACCCGCAAGAGCGCCCCGGCCGTGCGCAGCCGCCCGTCCTGGGTGTCAAAGACGAGGTTGGCCTCGAAGACCCTCGAGGCAGCGATCTGAAATCCTGCCCGCTCCAGCCGCCGCCGCCCCTCCGCGGCGTCCTCGATGCGCAACTTGATCTCGATCTCCCGGCTGGAGCTATCAGCAGACATCGGTTTGTATAATGGTACCAGCACGCGCCCGTAGCTCAGGTGGATAGAGCGACTGGCTTCGAACCAGTAGGCCGGGGGTTCGAGTCCCTCCGGGCGCGCCAGGCCCTTATGAGACGCCGTGAAATGCTGAGGGTCGCCACAGCCGCTGTGCTGGGCGCATCCGCTTCTCCGCTGGCCGTTGGAGCGCCTCCCGAGACGAAGAAACGCAAGATCCTGTACTTCACCCGCAGCGCGGGCTTCGAACACTCGGTGGTCCGGCGCGAGGGCGCCCAACTGAGCCATTCCGAGAAAGTGCTCATCGAAATGGGCCGGAAAGCCGGTTTCGAGGTCGAGTGCACCAAGGATGGGAGGGTGTTCGACGGCAGTCTGGACCCCTACGACGTGATTGCGTTTTACACCACCGGCGACCTGACCCAGCCCGCCAAGGATGGCTCCCCGCCCATGACACCCGCAGGAAAGCAGAAGCTGTTGGACGCCATCGCCGCCGGCAAGGGGTTCGTGGGTTTCCATTCCGCCACCGACACCTTCCACTCCAAGGGCCCACAGAACGAAAACCAAGCCCAGGTGGATCCCTACATCGCCATGATCGGCGGGGAATTCCTCACCCACGGCGCGCAGCAGGAGGCTTCGCTGATTCTTGTGACGCGGCAGTTCCCGGGCGTTGGGAATCTCGGCATAGCCGAGGGGATCGCATTCACCGACGAGTGGTACACCTTCAAGAACTTCGCCAAGGATTTGCACGTGATTCTGGTCCAGGAGACCCAGATGATGAAGGGGGACGCTTATCGGCGCCCGGATTTCCCGGCTACCTGGGCACGCCTCGACGGCAGGGGACGGGTTTTCTACACCTCGCTGGGACACCGCGAGGACGTCTGGACCAACCCCTTCTTCCAGGCCATCGCCTTGGGGGGCCTGGCCTGGGCGAGCGGCAACGCGGAGGCCGACGTCAAGCCCAACATAGACGAGGTCACGCCGCAAGCCCGCCAGCTCAAGAACGGGTGAGGAGAGGACAGCATGAACGAGCACCTGGTTTCACGACGGGAGTTCTTGGGGACCACCGCCGCCGCGGCGCTCGATCCCCGCAAGACCCGCAGCTATAACGAGAACATGGAGTACCGCCGCCTGGGCCGCACCAACCTCATGCTCTCGGCGGTCAGCATGGGCGGGCATTGGAAGCGCATCCCCTACAAGCCGGGCACCGAAGAGTTCCGCAAGAACCGCCGGGCGGTGATCCACGCCTGTCTGGACCACGGCATCAACTACATCGACGCCTGCTCTGCTTCCGAAGTCATGGTCTACGTGGAGGCCGTCAAGGGGCGGCGCGAGGAGATCTACTTCGGCTTCGAAAGCACCGGGGCACGGGACCCGGAGATCGCTGGTTCGCTGGAGAAGCTCAAGCAAGGGCTGGACGAGGCGCTGAAGCGCTGCGGGCTGGAGTACGTCGATGTGTGGCGGCTGACCATGCGGGAGCAGACCACGCGCCACCCGCTCCAGGAAATCGAGAACGTCATGGCGGCCCTGGAGTGGGGCAAGAAAACCGGCAAGGCCCGCTGCACCGGCATCTCGACGCACCACCGCCCCTGGATTGCCGAGGCGGTGGCCCGCTACCCGCAGCTCGAAGTGGTGATCACACCCTACGCCGCGGGCAGCAAAGAGAAGCCGGTGGGGAGCATGTTCGAGGCCTTTCGGAAGTACGATGTCGGCTTCATCGGGATCAAGCCCTTCGCCAGCGGGGCCCTGTTCGCCTCGCAGGGCTTACCGGATTCGCCCACCAAGCAGGAGGATGACGAGCGGGCCCGCCTGGCGCTGCGCTACGTGTTGTGCTGCGACCTGCTGGCTGCGGCCATCCCGGGGCTGATCACCGTGGACCAGGTGAAGAACGCGGCCGCAGCGGTGAAGGAGCGCCGCCAGTTCGACACAGCCGAGACGGCGCGCCACGAGCAACTGACCGCGGCGATGTGGCGCAACCTGCCCCCCAACTACCACTGGCTGCGGGAGTGGGAGTGGGTGTAGCCACCCGCCTGCGGGTGGCAGGCGTTAACGGGGACACAGGATCGATAGGAGTCTCAAAGCCATGTGTGACGAGCCTCAGCAACACACCACGAACGCCGGGACTGGCCACCGTGCTCCTTTATCTTTCCGCACCCGACAAGTACGGAATCTGGACAAACACAACTCAGGAGGGGCTGTCGGTTCTGAACCGTATCAGCGAGCTTAAGGGCAGCGATTGGGGCAAGAACTATGCCGAGTTCAACAAGGCAGCGACGGAGTTTCGAACACGACATGGTCTGCAGCCTCAGGAGCTAGATTGGGTGCTGACCTTCATTGCCTCCTATGTTGAGAGCGAGGACAG
>CAVRZY010000212.1:0-3866 GCA_963725415.1 uncultured Acidobacteriota bacterium
CCAAGCCTATACGCTGCCCCAGGAACACAATGCGTTCGTTCACCTCATGCTGGCGGATGCGTCCGGGGACTCGGCCGTCATCGAATGGGTGGACGGCCAGGTAGAGGTGCTGCGACGCACCGGTCCGATTCAGTTCATGACAAATCACCTGCTATCGAAGCCGGAGACGGCCGGTGGGCCGAAGTCGCGGTACGCCAGAGGATCACGGATGCTGGCGCAGTTGAAAGACGCTTCACCGGCTTCCATCGTTCCGGTGCTCAAAGAGATCAGCATGGGTGGCCGGTTTCGCGGGGAAGAAGTCGGCACGCTGGACTCGACCGTCTGGGACATTACCGGCCGCAAGCTGCACCTGTTCTACAAGCGGGATTTCGATCACTCATTGACCTTCAATCTGGACGAGGAACTCGCCAAGGGCCCACGCACTGTCGAGTTGAAGATCCTGTTCCCCAATCCCATTCCTTTTGAATCGGCATGGCGCGACGAGAGTGGCCCTGTCGAACGGAAGCCCACGAACTAACCCCACGAAAACTCGTCGCGGTTCCCGAACACACCCTTCACACCAGCCCCGATAGTGTCAGCTTGATCTGCTCGGTGCTGAATGGCTTGCGCACGTATCCCGCCGCTCCCAACTGCGCGGCTTTCATGACTTTGCTCTGGCCTCCCTCCGTGGTCACCATGATCACGGGCAGATCCTTCCATTCTGGATGGGCCTTGAGCCGGCTCAACAACTCCAGCCCATCCATGTTCGGCATGTTGATCTCAGCCAGGATCAAGGCAACCTTCACCGTTTTCAGTTTTTCCAGAGCCTCCAGGCCATCGGCCGCCTCATGAACCTCTCCCAGTGGCACTTCCGCCTGCTTGAGCGCCCGTAGCAGGACCTTTCGTTTCGCGACCGAATCGTCAACGATAAGCACGTCTACGGCCATAGACACCCCTACCCGGGATACCACCTAAGTATCGGTAGTCTGGCCAGAAGCTTTAGGGTCGCGGCTACCCAATTCTCCCCGCCACCGCCTCGCTCACCTCGCCCGTGCTGCTGTCGCCGCCCAGGTCTGGCGTCCGCACCTGGCCCTCCGCCAGCACCGCCCTTACCGCCGTCTCGGATCCAGGCTCGCGCTCGGCGCCAGCCCGATGCTCCCTGTCACCACCTTCTTTCCCTCAGCGCCGTAGTGCGCCCCGAAGATCCTCGCCGGCAAAAAACCGCTTCAGAGAGGGTCGTGGACGCGAAGTCCGGGAAAGGCCACGAAGTTCCGGTCGTGTGTCCAGATCTCGCTGGCTCCGTTCTCAAAGGCGGCAAGCGCGATTTGGAGGTCGAAAATTCGCGGCCCCTGCACCCGAAGTTCTGCGGCAAGCCGGAGGAGCCTTTCCCAGAAGCCCTCTCGAGTGAGCCAAACCACCGCCCCAGCTTCCACAATCAGAGCCCTCAGGAAACTGTGGGCCTGTTGAGCGGTTGAAGGACCGCCCTTACAGGCGGGATGGGTCACCACACTCCAGAACTCGGTGATGCTCGGTAGCGCGATCCCCCAACCACGGTTATCCCCGCTGGCCTTCTGGATGACGCGTCTGGCTGCGCGGTGCTCCGCCAGGCCCGCTCGGTGGGCATAGATCAACAGGTTTGTGTCAACAGCGATCATCTCTGTGTTTGCAGCCAATCGTGCATCTTCTCCCGGCTGGCGACGTCCAGCCCGGGCGGCAGACCGCCCGGCGCGGTCACCCATCGAATGCGGCGCCAGCGTCGGCTGCCGCGCCGCTGCCCTCCGGGTCCTCGCAGCTCCCGGCGAAGGCCGCGTTCGAAGACCTCCCGCAGTGTCGTCCTGGTTTCTACAGCTCTCATCTTAGCTGCAATCAAAAGCTCGTCGGGGAGATCGATTGTAGTCTTCATACGGAGAACCATATTACCATAGGTATGGGAAGCCCTTCCCTCTTTAGGATCCCGGCTACCCAATTCTCCCCGCCACCGCTTCGCTCACCTCGTGGGTGCTGCTGTCCCCGCCCAGGTCCGGCGTCCGCACTTGGCCCTCCGCCAGCACCACCCTTACCGCCGTCTCGATCGCCCGCGCCGCCTCGCTCTGCCCCAGGTGCTCCAGCAGCATGCCCGCCGATAAAATCGCCGCCAGCGGATTCGCAATCCCCTTGCCCGCAATGTCCGGCGCCGATCCGTGCACCGGCTCGAACATCGACGGGTGCCGCCGCGTGGGATCCAGATTGGCGCTGGGCGCCAGCCCGATGCTCCCCGTCACCATCGCCGACAGGTCGCTCAGAATGTCCCCGAACAGGTTCGAGGCCACCACCACGTCGAAACTGTCCGGCCGCCGCACGAAATTCATGGCCGCCGCATCCACCAGCAGCGTCTCCGTCTCGATGTCCGGAAATTGCTCGGCCACGCTCGCGAAAACCCGGTCCCACAGCACCATCCCGAAGGCCTGCGCGTTGGATTTGGTGATCGAAGTGACGCGCTTCTTCTTGTTCCGCCGCTGGGCCAGCTCGAAAGCGAACCGAACCACGCGCTCGATTCCCCGCCGCGTGAACACCGCCGTCTGGATGGCCACCTCCTGCGGCTGCTGCTGATACAGGAAGCCGCCCACCGGCGCGTACTCGCCCTCGGTGTTCTCGCGCACCACCACCAGGTCGATGTCTCCCGCCTTGCGCCCCGCCAGCGGCGACTCCACCCCCGCATACAGCACCGCCGGCCGCACGTTGGCATACAGATCAAACCCGCGCCGGATCGGCAGCAGCAACCCGTTCAGCGTCACGTGGTCCGGGATATCCGGATGCCCCACCGCGCCCAGCAGAATCGCGTCGCAGGCCTCCAGCATCTCCAGGGCCGAAGGCGGCATCATCCGCCCGTGCTGAAAACAGTACTCCGCACCCCAATCCAGATCCTCAAACGCCAGGCCGATCTGATACCGCTACGCATCTACGGTCCCAACTCGCAACTCGCCGACAAGCTCCTGTTCGGCGTGAATGAGCACAGCGAGGTCACAATCTCCGGCCGCCAGGGCAGCAGGTACATGCTTTCTGAACTGATGGGCGCCACCACCCTCCGGGCTGGTCCGGCGTCATCAAGGTTAAGATCCCAACGGGCGCCACCGCCGGCTACATCCTTCTTTACTCGAACCCATGAAACTGCAACTCGATCACATCCAACGTCTGAACCTCCACGCCCTCCTCGGCGCCCAGCGCGGCGACGTCGCTACGGTCCGGGCAATCTGGGCCATCCAGGACAAGATCGCCCTCACACCCGACGAAGAGAAGGCTATCGAACTCAAGCGCGAGCTCGTCGCCGGCCAGGAGCGCGTGCTCTGAAATCCCACCCTCGCATTGCCCCCGGAGAGAGTTCGACCCCACTGGGGTTGAACGCGCCCTCATCAGATCCGCCCTGGGAACCTGGGACGGGTACGGTCTGAACGCAGACCGCCTTTGGCTCCAGCCGCTCGTGGAAGCTCTCTTCTCGAACGAGCTGCAAAGGTACGAAGTGCTCCTGCCAAGCAAGCGGGGCGCTCCGTTGGCCCTCCCACCACCGCTGCGGTCCATCCAGGCAGCCACCAGCGGCACCCCGGCGCGCGCGCCGTTTGACGTCCAAGTCCAGGCCGGTGGCCTGCTCGGCCCGGATCACACGCTCGTAGTCAAGGTCGCCGTCTGACTCAACGACACCTAACGGCCGATCCACATCGAGCCGATGTTCACGCTGGTGTATCAGTTCGAAGGGGAGAAATAGCGAGTGGTCGAGCGTGATCGCCTACAGCCTGGTGAACCTGTGGCGGCGGCTGGTGCTGCCGCTGAGCGTCGGCAACTGGTCGTTGACGAGTCTGCAACAACGATTGGTGAAGACGGGCGGCCGGCTCATCAAGCACGTGCGCTATTAC
>CAVRZY010000213.1:0-6154 GCA_963725415.1 uncultured Acidobacteriota bacterium
AGAACCGTGGCATCGCCCCGGACATCGAAGTCGAGCACGATCCCGAGCAGGTGCGCCAGGGCCGCGACCCGCAGTTGGAGAGGGCCGTCCAGGTGGTGCTGGAAGAACTGAAGAAGAACCCGGTCCCCCAGCCGAAGCGGCCGGGTTATCCGAATTATCACGGGGCGAAGCCGGCGGCGCGGTGAGGCCCCGGTAAAAAAGCTTGTCTTCTCCTTTTGTTCGCCCTATAATAGCGATCAGGTGGAGACGATGGACACTGACGGCTTTTTCGACGAGTCCACCGAGCAGTCCGCGGTAAAGACGGCGATTGTTTCGAAGTACTTCTGGGCCGGGCCAAGGTCATCATGCCATCGGCAAAGCGGCGTAGCGGGGGGATCGCCTACCTTGATTTGTTCGCCGGTCCGGGTCGCTACAAAGACGGAACGAAGGCCACGCCACTGTTGATTCTCGAACAAGCCATCCGAGACCCGGACATGCGCGAGATGCTTGTGACCATCTTCAACGACAAGGACGAGAGGCAGGTTCGAGATCTCGAAAACGCAATCAAGCGACTGCCTGGTGTCGAGACGCTGAAGTATCCACCGGAGGTCTGGAACAAAGAAGTCGGCACCGAGATGGCCAAGATGTTCAAATCCATGCACCTCGTTCCGACTCTCTGCTTCGTCGATCCTTGGGGCTACAAGGGGCCTCCTGACAGATCGTAAATTCCGTTCTGAAGGATTGGGGCTGCGACTGCATCTTCTTTTTCAACTTCAACCGCATCGACATGGGGCTGAGCAATCCCTATGTTGTCGAGCACATGAACGCCCTGTTCGGGGAGGAGCGTGCGGACCTGTTGGGCCAAAAGCTGAGCGCGTTGTCGTCAGCGGAGCGGGAGTTGACGATCATCGAGGAGCTTTGCAGCGCACTCGGAGCCCGGAGCGGCAGATTCGTATTGCCATTTCGTTTCCGGGATGACCGCGGATCGCGAACCAGCCACCACCTCATCTTCGTCAGCAAGCATTTTAAAGGCTACGAAATCATGAAGGACATCATGGCACAGGAGAGTTCCACTCACGACCAGGGTGTTCCGAGTTTCGAGTACAACCCTGCCGACATGCGGTTTCCGCTGCTGTTTGAGCCTCACCCGGCCATTGGACGACCTCGAAGACCTATTGCTCCGGACGTTCGCGGGCCAGGTCCGCACCATGAAGGACATCTACGAGCGACACAGTCTTGGCAGGCCCTACATCAAGCGCAACTACAAGGACGCCCTCATCAGCATGGAAAAGAAGCGTCGAATCAAGGGGGATCCTCCAGCCGAGGAGCGCAGAAGTGGTACTTTCGCAGACCACGTACGGGTCATTTTTCCACGCAGCGGAGGCAAGTGATGGCGAAATCCAGCATCGAGTGGACAGACGCTGCCTGGAACCCGGTCACAGGTTGCACCAAGGTCAGCCCTGGCTGCAAGTACTGCTACGCCGAACGAATGGCAAAGCGGCTGCGCGCAATGGGACAACGGAACTACGTGAACGCCTTCCAATTGACACTCCAGCACCATATGCCAGAAATTCCCCTGGGATGGCGGCGGTCGCACCGCATTTTCGTGAACGAAAGTGGACCCCAAAGTCAAGACCATTTTTCGCCCGCAATAAGTTAAGGTTTAGCGGGTGTGGTTTTCTGGTTTGGGCCGCGAAAAACGAGCCCAGGGTTTCGAGCAATCCTCTACAGAATCCCATCATTGTGTTTCAAACGATCCTGACTGCTTTTGTATCGGCTGGAGAGCAGTTTGCAGCAGTCGCTGGATGGCTGCAACCGGTAACTGATCTGGCTGAGCGCTGTCCGGCACCTCCACCACAGCCACAGAACATTTCTTAGTTAGCCTGGCGCGGATCGCTCGACTCGCGGCGCGGCCGGCCGCGTCCCCGTCGAGCATGAGAATCACCCGCTCGAATCGGCCCAGCAGGAGGCTCTCTTGTTCCGCCGACAGCGAGCATCCCATCAGCGCCACCACGGATGGAAAACCCGATTGATGGACGCGCAGGCAACCAAAGTAACCCTCCACCACGATCACCGTTTTGCTGCCAGTCGCAGCGGCGCGATGAAGATTGAACAGCTCCAGCCCTTTCCGAAAGCCGGTCGGGAGCTTGTATTTGGGCGGCCTGCCATCCAGCGCGCGGCCGGCGTAACCCACGATCTGGCCGCGTCCGTTGTGGATCGGAATCACAATGCGTCCTCTCAGCAAACCTTCTCTGCCGTAGAAGCCCACACCAAATCCGACGGCGGTGGCCGGCTCGATTCCACGCTGCAGCAGGTACGGATGGGAGTAGTCCACGCCCGTCAGAGCGAAGCGCAGGGGTGGATTAGGCTCTTCTTTTTCCCGAACCAGTTCCCGTTTCCTCGCCTTCCCCGGTGCCGGCGCTGTCATCCGTGCGGGGCCTGGCTGTAGCAATCCAGACCACTGTTGCAGTCGGAGCGCCGCCTGGCGAATCGAACATCGCTCCATCGCGGCAACGAAATCCAAAATGTTGCCGCGAGCCTGACAGGCGAAGCACTGAAAGACATTCTTGCTGAGGCTGGCCCGGAAGGAATCCTCGCGCTTCCCTCCGTGAATCGGACAGCAGCCTTCCAGTTGGCTCCCGCGCCGGCGCAGGCCTTTCACTTGGTACTGGCGCAGCACCGCCTCCAGGCTGACCGCCTGCTTGACAGTACGGAAGTCCACCCACTCCTTCATCGTCCTGCGCCTTGCGCCCGGTAGATTATGGCCGGTGTCCGGTAGTCCAGGCTCTGATGGGGGCGCTCGTAATTGTAGAACCGGAAGTAGCGACCGATCCCAGCTCGGGCCTCCGGCACCAGCGTGTAATCGTGCAAGTACACCTCCTCGTACTTCAGCGAGCGCCACAGTCGCTCGATAAAGATGTTGTCCAGACAGCGCCCGCGCCCATCCATGCTGACGGCGATCCCGCGCCCTTCCAGTACTCCCGTGAACTGCTCACTGGTGAACTGCGCGCCCTGGTCGCTGTTGAAGATTTCCGGTCGGCCCCAGCGCAGCGCCCCCTTCAGGGCTTCCACGCAGAAAGCCAACTCCATGGTCACCGACAGCGCCCAACTCAGCACAAACCGGCTGAACCAGTCCATCACCGCCACCAGGTACGCGAAGCCCTGCGCCATGCGGATGTAGGTGATGTCCGTGCTCCAAACCTGGTTGACGCGCTCCACTTCGACCCCCTCCAACAGGTACGGGTAGATCTTGTGTCCCTCGCCCGGCTGGCTCAACTTTGGCTTCGGATAGACCGCCTCGATTCCCATCAACCCCATCAGTCGCCCCACCCGTTTGCGGTTCACCTCGTGGCCTTGTGACCGCAAGCACACCGCCATTCGCCGGCTCCCATAGAACGGCGCCCGCGTGTACTGCTCGTCGATCAACCGCATCAGCAGCAGATTCTCCTCGCTCTCGCCCGCCGGCTCGTAGTATAGGCTCGACCGGTTCACATCCAGCAACTCGCACTGCCGGCGAACGCTGATCTCCGCATGCTCCGCCTCCACCAACAGGCGCCGCTCCTCACTCGAGCAGACCAACTTTTTTTTTCAGCCAGTCCAGTTCCATCTTCAGCCGGCCGATCTCCTCATACAGCGCCTCTTTCTCCACTTCCCCGTCGGGTTGCTTGCGCTTGCGGCCGTCGATGAACAACTCTTCCAATTGCCCGATCGCCGCCTTCCGCCAGTGCGCGATCTGCACCGGGTGGACATGAAACTGCGACGCCAGCTGATTTAGCGTCCGCTCGCCGCGGATCGCCTCCAACGCCACCTTCGCCTTGAACTTCGGACTGTATTGCTTTCGCGTCGTCGTCATCGCTCCTCCTTCTCTCGCGTTAACGACTCCGCCAGAATCTTAACTTATTGCGTGGTCCAAAAATCGGGGTCCATTATAAACTCCATGAGCGATCTCTTTCATGAGAATGTCCCACTCGATTACATCAAGGAAGTTTTCAACCTCATGCGGCGGGCTGACTGGCATCAGTATCAGATTCTCACGAAACGTTCCGACCGTCTGCTCGAACTTGCCCCATCTCTCGATTGGAAGCCGCACATCTGGATGGGCGTCAGCGTCGAAACTGAAGAATATGCTTTTCGGATCGACCATCTGCGCTGCACGGGCGCACGCGTCAAGTTTTTGTCGTTGGAGCCCCTGCTGGGCCCGCTTCCGAATCTGGATCTGCGGGGCATCGACTGGGTGATAGTCGGCGGAGAGTCTGGCCCGCGTGCCCGGCCGATGGATTCGCATTGGGTCCGAAACATCCACAACCAGTGCATGCGGTCCGAGGTGCCGTTCTTCTTCAAGCAGTGGGGTGGACCAGCCAAGAAACGAGCCGGCCGTGTCCTCGATGGTCGCACGTGGGATGAGATGCCGGATGAAACCGTGCCAGCCCGACAGCTTTTCCCGATCCTCGGGTCCGCTTGCGGATAACGCTCAAGGAATCACTTCCCGCACGCAACCAAACCTCCAGTGCGGCCCCTGCGGGCTCGGGCGCTTCAACGGCGGGGGCATGCTGGCCACCGACATCATCGAGTACCTGAAGCGGCCTCTGATGAGCCTGGTGGCCACGCGCGACGGGGCCGATGAGCCGCAGCCGCTGGGTGCCATCTTCGGGCCCAAGGTGATGCTCATCAACGAATTCGCGGGTTCGGGCGGGGACGCCATGCCCTGGTACTTCCGCCGCGCCGGCGCGCCCGATTTGATGGACGGCGGTTTCGCCTCCGCGCCCAGTTCCGCCGTCTACAACCCCAACAGCGACTGGGAAGTCGAGAACCGCGGCATCCCTCCGGACATCGAAGTCGAGCACGATCCCGAGCAGGTGCGCCAAGGCCGCGACCCGCAGTTAGAGAAGGCCGTCCCGGTGGTGCTGGAGGAACTCAGAAGAACCCGGTCCCGCAGCCGCGCCGGCCCGCGTACCCGAATTACCACACGGCAAAGCCAGCGCCGCGCTGAGATGGACGCTGTGCTTGAGCGAACCAAGGCCCCGCCACGGCAGGACCAGGGCTCTGACTGATACTAATTTAACGTCACAGGTAGAGCTTTGATCCAGTCGAAGGAGGTGATCGATTGAACCAGCTTGGGCTGTCGATGCAATTGTCGGAGACCAAGGCAGAGCTGCTCGACCACCTCATCCAGAGAGCGAAACACGCGGTTGCCGAAGTGATTCTCCCGCAGGTGGTCCCAGATGTGTTCCACCGGATTCAACTCCGGGCTGTAGGGCGGCAGCGGGAGCAATTGCATCGAGGGCGGGACTTGCAAATCCAGGGCCGTGTGCCATCCGGCGCCATCCAGCAGCATCACGCAGTAGTCATTGGGGAACTGGGCCGCCGTGTGGGCCAGGAACAGTGACATGGCCTCGGTATCCACCCAGGGCAGGACCAACGAGCAGAACTGGCCGTCCAGAGGGGCCCACCGCTGCCAGCCCATAAACGAATTGGCGAATGATCTGGTGGCCCACCACCGGCCGCAAGGGCAGGGGCGCCCAACAACGCCGCTGATCGCTGATGCAGCCAAAGCGCGCTTCGTCCTGAAACAGCAGCCGCAGTCGCCTCCCCACGGGCAATCGGCTCAAGAGGGCGGCGAGAACCTGGGGGAGTTTTTTTTAAATCGCTCTTGGGCCCGCTGGCGGGCCTGCGGGTGTCGGGGGCGCGGCCCCAGTTTGCGCCAGCCGTGTCGGTGCAGCAGGCGGTAGACATAGCCCAGAGACACCTCTCGGCCGGCGGCTTTCACCAACTGGGCATGCAGTTGCTTGGCGGTGACAATCTCCCCCGCCAGGGCCCGCCTTTGCACCTGCCGGAGGAAGGCTTCTTCCTTCCCCACCGACAGGTAGGCCCAGCGCCGCCCCCCGCGTCCCTGCCGCTCGAGGCCTTCCGGACCTTGCCGGTTGTACTGAGAGATCCACAGCCAGATGGCCTGCTTGGAGACACACAGCCAATCGGCGATCTGCCGCGCGGCGAACTCTCCCAGGTGAGTGAGCCAGATGGCCACGCGTTTCTGATAGCTGGGCTTGTCCGGGGCTTCGCGCACCCAGACCTGCATCTCTTCGGTGGAGAGCCAAGGTGTAATAAAGGCCGGTGGTCGCATGGGAAAGACACCTGCCCCCATTATCCATTACTCTACGTTTGATGTCAAGCCGGT
>CAVRZY010000214.1:0-6300 GCA_963725415.1 uncultured Acidobacteriota bacterium
CTGATACTAATTTAACGTCACAGGTAGAGCTTTGATCCAGTCGAAGGAGGTGATCGATTGAACCAGCTTGGGCTGTCGATGCAATTGTCGGAGACCAAGGCAGAGCTGCTCGACCACCTCATCCAGAGAGCGAAACACGCGGTTGCCGAAGTGATTCTCCCGCAGGTGGTCCCAGATGTGTTCCACCGGATTCAACTCCGGGCTGTAGGGCGGCAGCGGGAGCAATTGCATCGAGGGCGGGACTTGCAAATCCAGGGCCGTGTGCCATCCGGCGCCATCCAGCAGCATCACGCAGTAGTCATTGGGGAACTGGGCCGCCGTGTGGGCCAGGAACAGTGACATGGCCTCGGTATCCACCCAGGGCAGGACCAACGAGCAGAACTGGCCGTCCAGAGGGCTCACCGCTGCCAGCCCATAAACGAATTGGCGAATGATCTGGTGGCCCACCACCGGCCGCAAGGGCAGGGGCGCCCAACAACGCCGCTGATCGCTGATGCAGCCAAAGCGCGCTTCGTCCTGAAACAGCAGCCGCAGTCGCCTCCCCACGGGCAATCGGCTCAAGAGGGCGGCGAGAACCTGGGGGAGTTTTTTTTAAATCGCTGTTGGGCCCGCTGGCGGGCCTGCGGGTGTCGGGGGCGCGGCCCCAGTTTGCGCCAGCCGTGTCGGTGCAGCAGGCGGTAGACATAGCCCAGAGACACCTCTCGGCCGGCGGCTTTCACCAACTGGGCATGCAGTTGCTTGGCGGTGACAATCTCCCCCGCCAGGGCCCGCCTTTGCACCTGCCGGAGGAAGGCTTCTTCCTTCCCCACCGACAGGTAGGCCCAGCGCCGCCCCCCGCGTCCCTGCCGCTCGAGGCCTTCCGGACCTTGCCGGTTGTACTGAGAGATCCACAGCCAGATGGCCTGCTTGGAGACACACAGCCAATCGGCGATCTGCCGCGCGGCGAACTCTCCCAGGTGAGTGAGCCAGATGGCCACGCGTTTCTGATAGCTGGGCTTGTCCGGGGCTTCGCGCACCCAGACCTGCATCTCTTCGGTGGAGAGCCAAGGTGTAATAAAGGCCGGTGGTCGCATGGGAAAGACACCTGCCCCCATTATCCATTACTCTACGTTTGATGTCAAGCCGGTATCAGAAGTCAGAAGGCGAGTTTCCGACTTGTGGACCCTGCAAGGGAACTTGAGGAAAACAGTCGTGCCTTTGCCTGGGGTGCTGCGCAGGCTGATTTCGCCGCGGTGGCGCTCGACGATGGCGTAGCTGACCGACAAGCCCAGTCCGGTTCCTTCGGGCTTGGTGGTGAAGAAGGGATCGAAGATGCAGTCCATCGCTTCGTCGGGGATGCCGCAGCCGGTGTCGGTGATGGAGACGCGCACGGCGCCGGGGACTGGCTCGGCTTCCAGGGGGGCGGACTCGATTTGCAGCTCGCCTCCCTGGGGCATGGCTTGGAGGCTGTTCATCAACAGGTTCAGGAAGAGCTGTTTCAACTGCGCCTCGTCGCCGGGAATGTTGGGGAGCGCGGCCAGGTTGTGGACGATGCGAACGTTGTGGAGCCGGGCCTGGGGCGCCATGAGGCTAAGGGAAAACTCGATGACCGCGTTGAGCTGAACGGGCTCCAGGCGGAACTCGGAGGGCCGAGCGAAGGACAGCAACTGGGTGATGATCTGGTTGATGCGATCGACCTCGCCGAGCACCCCTTCGAGCAGCTCGCGGCGCGCGGGATCGCCCTGAAAGTCGCGGGCCAGGAGCTGCATGGTGCTGCGGATAGCGGTAAGAGGGTTGCGGATTTCGTGCGCCACCCCGGAGGCCAGTTGGCCGGCGGTGGCCAGGCGTTCGGCGCGGTACATGCGGCGCAGGCGGTCGGTCTGCTGGCGATAGAGCAGAGCGTTTTCCAGAGCTAGGGCGGCCTGGGAGGTCAGGGCCGAGAGCAGGGTGCGGTCTCGTTCAGTGAACTCCCGCCGGCGCGTGGGACCCAGCAGCAGCAAACCGATGATGCGGTTCATCGAGACCAGGGGTACGCAGAACTTGACGCCCAGGCGGAGGAGAGTCTCCTGCTCGGGTGGACTGAGGAAGTGGAAGATCCCGCTGTCGGGCTGGACCTCGAGGGAAGTCTCATTGACCCGCAGCCAGGCGATCAGATGATCGGAGGGCGAAAAGCGCAGCCCGGAAACAGATTCCTGGAGGAAGCCACGGCTGGCGACGGGCTGGAAGAGGTTCAGGTCGGCATCCAGCAACAGGAGCGCCAGGCTTTCGAAGTCGAACAGTTCCTGAAGCCCGCGGATCACGCTGGTGTGGAGAGACTCGGGGTGGACCACCAGCTCGAGGGTGTGCTGGAACTCCTCCAGAACCCGCTCGCGGGGCACATCGGCCCGGCGGGCCCGCCAGGGTAAAAGATCAAGCGCCTTGAGCACCTGGAGGTTCCTTGTAGCTTGCGGTTGGTGACATGTGGCGCAAGCTCCAAGGCGCATTGTAGCGTACTGGCCCGGATTTCTCACCAGCGGAGCGGGAGGCAGGTTCAGGCGGGCGGATGGCTGTCGAGCCAGTGGCGGCAGTCGGAGCAGTAGCTGGCGTCCTTGCTGTCCACCTGCTCGACCGAATGGGCCGGGCTCATCACGCAGGTGGCATCGCGGCAGTGCGCCAACCCGCGGGCGTGACCCAGTTCGTGCCACAGCTCTCGCAGGGCGCGGTCCAGCAGCAGGGCGGCGTCCGGGGGCATTCCGTAGAACTCTTGCCGCAGCCGGTGAATGGAAAAGATGGCGGCGCGGCCCGGCATCTCGGCCTCACCGAAGACGAAGGTCAGCACCGGAATGAAGAGGTCGCAGGCGGTGACACCCACCACGGCCCCTGGGTACTGCGCTTTGAGTTCCGCCAGCAGGCGGGTGGAATCGTACTGGCCCCGGGCCGGATTCCAGGCCACGTCGGGATCCACCCGGGAGGGGCCGACGGGAATGTTGGTACGCAACGCCAGCTCCTCGAGAAGCTGCTCGGGGAAGTCGCCGATGGGAACGAGGATCACACGCGGGTCCACGGTCGCGGTGGTCTCACGAGCGCGAAGCTCTGGCCGGCGGCTTGAGGTTGTAGCGCCGGATCTTGTGGTACAGAGTCACGCGGTCGATGCCCAAGGCCTTGGCGGCCTGGGTCTGATTCCAAGTGAATTCCTCCAGCACGCGGATGATGTGACGGCACTCGATAGTTTCCAGGCTCAGGTCATCGGTACCCTCTTGGGGCCTGGAGACCGCCAGGTCCTGGATCCGGACCAGCGGTTCTCGCCCCACCACCACGGCCCGCTCGATGACGTTCTCGAGTTCCCGCACGTTGCCCGGCCAGTGATGGGAGATCAACAGGTCCAGCGCGGCGCGATCCAGGCCCGTGAACTTGCGGTTCATCTGGGTGCTGTACTTGTCCAGGAAGTAGGTGGCCAGCAGGGGCACGTCTCCGTAGCGCTCTCGGAGCGGGGGCAGGTGAATAGCGAACACGTTGAGGCGATAATAGAGGTCGCTGCGGAAACGCCCCTCCTTGACCAGCTCGGCCAGGTTGTGGTTGGTGGCCGCGATCACGCGGAAGTCCACACGGATGGACTGGGTCCCGCCCACCCGCACGATTTCCCGCTCCTGGAGCACGCGCAGCAGATCGGTCTGCGTCTTCAGGCTGATGTCGGCGATCTCGTCCAGGAAGACCGTGCCGCCCATGGCGGCTTCGAACTTGCCCTTCTTGCGGTACTGGGCGCCGGTGAAGGCGCCTTTCTCGTGGCCGAACAGCTCGCTCTCGATGAGCGTCTCGGTGAGGGCGCCGCAGTGCACTACCACCATGGGGTTGTAGCGGCGGGGGCTGAGGCGGTGGATGGCCCGCGCCACCAGCTCCTTGCCGGTTCCGCTTTCGCCTTCAATCAGCACCGTGGAATCCACGCCCGCCACGGTCTCGATCTGCTCGCGCACCCGGCGCATGGCTTCGCTCTGGCCAATCAACTCGGTGAGGGTGTGGTTCTCGACGAGCTGCTGGCGCAGCATGCGGTTCTCGCGCTTCAGCTTGTGCTGCTCCAGCGCGTTGCGGACCACCACCGAGAGGTCGTCCGGGTCGAAGGGCTTGGTGATGTAGTCGAAGGCCCCGTGCTTGAGGGCCCGCACCGCGGTTTCCACCGAGGCGTAACCGGTCATCACGATCACGCCGGCGTCGAGCTGCTCGGCCTTGATCTTCTCCAGCAGCTCGATGCCGTCCATGCCCGGCATGCGAATGTCGGCTATGACCAGATCGATTTCGCGGGAGGCCAGCTTGGACAGGGCATCGGAAGCGCTCTCGGAAGCCTCCACTTCGTAGCCCTCTTCGGTAAACCAGTGGACCAGCGAGTCTCGGACTACCTGCTCGTCATCCACGATCAGAATGGACAGTTTCTCCTGGGACATCCGTACTCTCCGTTACTTCGTGCCCGGCGGCGGGCTCACCCGCCGGCAGCAGCACGTGAAAGGTGGTTTCCGCGCCGGTCTCCACTTGTATGTCCCCGCCGTGGCGCTTGACGATTCCATAGGACACCGCCAGACCCAGCCCCACCCCGGAAGCCACCTGTTTGGTGCTGAAGAAGGGCTCGAAGACGTGGAGCAGGACTTCCTTGGGAATGGGGGGGCCGTTGTTGGTGATGGAAATGTCGATGCGGCCCTGAGGAGCGCGGGCCGCCCGTAGCCGCAGGATTCCCCCCTTGGCCCCGTCGCCGCTCATGGCGTCCACCGCGTTCATGATGATGGCGATGAGCACCTGCTGGATCTGTGAAGCGTCACAGTATAGCGGCGGCAGCTCCGCCAGCTCCTTGCTGAGGGAGATGGAGTTCATCTGCAACTTGTGCTGGACCACAGCCAGGGTGCGGTCCACGATGGTTTTGACCTCGGCGAGCGCCATTTCGGTGTGGTGCTTGCGCGCGAACACCAGAAGGTTATTGACAATCGGCCAGGTCGGCGTTGAGAGGAAGCGCAGGCGGGGGTGGTCGGGTGCGTATCATGGGGTGAAAGGCAGGGGCGGCAGGTTTTCACCCGGGAGGTGCGATGGGAGCGCGGCGAAGCGGCGGGGGCGAGCCGGGGTTGCTGCCGTTCGTTTACGAGGAGGTGCGCGGGCGGGCGGCGGTGACGAGCTATGCGGGGCTGGCGCTGGTGGCGGAGGCGTACCGGGCGTGCGGGGCGGCGGCGGCGGTGGGCCAAGCGGTGCGGACGCGCACGCCGGTGCGAGCACGCGGGCTGAGCGACGTTGAACTCGTGGAGAGCTTCGCGCTGCTGTTGGCGGCCGGCGGGGAGTGCAACGACGATTTCGACACGTTGCGCGCAGACGCGGGGGTGGCGACGATGGTAGGCCATGCGTTGCCGTCGGCGTCGCGGGCGAAGGAGTTTCTCTACGCCTTCCACGACGATGCCCAGGACGCGGCGGTGGCGGCGCGGCGGTGCCAGCAGCCGTCGTTCGTGCCGCCGGAGACGACGCCGTTGGCGGCGCTGCACGAGACGCTGCGGGCGACGGCGCGGGCGGCGCAGGCGTATCATGAGGAATGGCGCGCGACGTTGGACCTGGACGCGACCATCATCGTCAGCGACAAGCGCGAGGCGGCGACCACCTATACCGGGGAGCGCGGCTACCAGCCGTGATCGTCAGATAAGAGGAGGCTGTCGTTGAGAGGAAGCGCAGGCGGGGGTGGTGGGGTGCGTATCATGGGGTGAAAGGCAGGGGCGGCAGGTTTTCACCCGGGAGGTGCGATGGGAGCGCGGCGAAGCGGCGGGGCGAGCAGGGGTTGCTGCCGTTCGTTTACGAGGAGGTGCGCGAGCGGGTGGCGGTGACGAGCTATGCGGGTCTGGCGCTGGTGGCGGAGGCATACCGGGCGTGCGGGGCGGCGGCGGCGGTGGGCCAAGCGGTGCGGACGCGCACGCCGGTGCGAGCACGGGGCTGAGCGACGTTGAATTGGTCGAGAGCTTCGCGCTGCTGTTGGCCGCTGGTGGGGAGTGCAACGACGATTTCGACATGTTGCGGGCTAGGACGCGGGGGTGGCGACGATGGTAGGCCATGCGTTGCCGTCGGCGTCGCGGGCGAAGCAGTTTCTCTACGCCTTCCACGACGATGCCCAGGACGCGGCGGTGGCGGCGCGGCGGTGCCAGCAGCCGTCGTTCGTGCCGCCGGAGACGACGCCGTTGGCGGCGCTGCACGAGACGCTGCGGGCGACGGCGCGGGCGGCGCAGGCGTATCATGAGGAATGGCGCGCGACGTTGGACCTGGACGCGACCATCATCGTCAGCGACAAGCGCGAAGGCGGCGACCACCTACACCGGGGAGCGCGGCTAC
>CAVRZY010000215.1:0-11400 GCA_963725415.1 uncultured Acidobacteriota bacterium
GACGTGACGGGGGCCGATGCAGAGGATCTGCCGCGACTGAGCACCCGCTCCGCCGTCAGCCCGCTGATCACGTCGCGAGCGCGCACGCGCCAGCGGCCAGGGGGGTCGTTGAGGGCGAAGGGGATCTGGAATTTGGCGCGACCGTCGAGGATGCTGACGTTGGAGCAGTAATGGCGCACCAGGCGGCCTGCGGGGTCGAAGACCTCGATGCGAACCACGGAGCGATCCACGAGCTTGCCGGCGTCGTCGGTCAGTCGCAACGCCAGCGCATCGCTGATTTCAAGCCGGGCCACGCGGCTGGTGCGTTCAACCAGTAGCGCCGGGCGTTCGGGTGCGGCTTCGATCTGCGCCGCGGCCAGTTGCCCTCGCAGCAGATCGTAGATCACTCCGCGCGTGGCGGGGCGGGAAATCGTCGTAGCCTGTTTGGGCAGCAGCCCGATCAGCCGGGACCGGCCGAAGTCGCGGATGGTGACCAGGAAGTCTCCCTTGAGGAGGTCATGGGAGACGGGCGGGCGGAAGGCCTGCCCCACCGGGTACTTCTTCGGCTCCTTGCGCCAGTGGCAACGCTCGTCCATGCGCCCGGTCTGCTCGTCGGCGTACAGCACGCCGCCGCGTTCAACGAAGCGGTCGATCGCCCGCACCTCTTTGTCCGACAGCGCGATCGAGTACGGCAGGATCAGCACGCGGAACTTGTCCAACTCGCCGGCCTCGATCTGCTCGGTGGCCAGGAAGCGAAACTGCACGCCCTGCCGCTCCAGTTCCTTGACCCAGCCCTCGCGCCGCGCCACCAACTCGGCGTACTTCTTCGAAGTCCCCAGCACGTTGCCCACGCTGGGCCTGATGGTTCCATCCTGGATCCAGGCCCCGCGAATGCTGGCCATCGAGAAGTGGATGGCCACGCCGTCCTCATGCACGCTCGAGTTCATGAACACGCGGCCGATGCCGGACTGGAGCCGGCCGAACACCTCGGCCAAAGCTTTGCCCTGCTCGCTCATCGAAAGATCCGGATTCAGCAGGGTGTAGTGCCAGAAGATCGAAGCGCCGGTGTGCCCGTAGAAAAGCCTCCGCCACTGCTGCTCCTCGACCGCGGTCCCAACCAGTTGGTATCCGGTGAAGCCGGTCAGCCGGATGCCCGGGCGGAACAGGTGGTGCATGGCGTCCTGGTTTCCCCCGGAATACGGTTGCAGGTAGTCCATGCGCTGGTCGATCTGATACCAGTTGCAGCCGTTGTGGGCGGTGGGAATCTGCGTGCCAGAAACCGAGGCCAGCGCTCCGGGATCGATTTCGCGCACCATGTCGCGGGTGCGCCCCAGTGCCCGGACGAAGCTCTGCTCCATGTAGACGCGGTGGTCGGACCAGGGCGCGAAGTTGCCGTGCTTCTGGGCCTCCTCGGTGGTCATGGGCATGGCTTCGTCCCAACTCCGAAACGCCGTGCCCCAGGAGGCATTCAGCGCGTCCACATTCGAGTACTCCCCGCGCAGCCACACCCGGAAACCCGCCAGCGCCTCGGGCGCCCAATCCACGTCGAAGGCGTCGGTGTAACTGGTCAGAGAAGACTCATCGGCCAGGTAGTAAGCCAGCGGATGAAGGCGCGCCAGCGGGCGCAGCCGCTCCAGTCTTCCCCGCACGCGGGCCTCGAAGCCCGGCGACTGAAGGACTACATCGCGGGTCAGGTATTTCTTGTCCCGCGTTTCTGCATAGGCGGCCTTGCGTTTCCTGTAATTCTCGGCGCGATAGGAGTAGACGCCGAACTCGTCGTGGAGACCAACGCTGGCCATGAACTTGAAGTTCCGGTCGGGGCTGGCCAAGGTGGTCAGGCCGATGCGGCGGAACTGTTCGTCCAGGGCCGGAATCCAGGGTTGATACGAGCCTGGCCCGTACCACGGCATGATTACTTCGTAGTCGCTCCACTCGCGGGAAGAGGCGGCAAAGCGCACCGCAATCTGCTCGACCACAGTGCCGACCGTAGCGCGCACGAAGCCCGAGTGGACCAGGGGACGGCCCGCCTTCAAAACCGCCTTTTCTCTGCCGGTTCCCCGCGCTATCACGCGCCCCAGACCATCGCTCAACTCAATAAGAGCTGGCCTTGAGGAGTGCCAACTGACTTCGACCGAATCGCCTTCGCTGATCACATCCGGCGTGGCCCGCAGGTTCTCGATCTTGTCCGGCTGCGGAATGTCGATGACCGAGATGTGCCAGTCGGACGGCGCTTGCTCCTCGAGGAAATACCGCCCCGGAGCGAGTTTGAAGGAGGACGGAGGCCGTCCCATACCGGACCTCTTTACCTGGCCCAGCTCGGTCTTCAACCGCCACAGGGTGAAATCGGCAGGGGTGGCCGGCTCTCGCCCGGCCGCGTAGATCAACGCGCGGCAGAGCATGGCATAGAAGTATTCCCAGTACAGGTCGGAGACAAACCCGCGAGCCGACATTGGCATCTGCCAGCTCAATCCCGCGTTCTTGTACGCGAAAGCCACGACGCGGCCCTTGCCGTAAGGCCGCACCGCCAGCACCGGATTGCCCGATTCGGACCGGATCAAGACCGTGGCATCAGGTGCGGCCCGATACACGTAGTTCTGTATATGTTTGAAGGGGAAGCTCTCGACTGGAACAGCGCGGGTGATGTAGTGATCCGAGGTCCGGCGCCAGGGCGAGGACTCGGCCGGGCCGGGCTCGACGGGCGCCGAAGCGTCCGCGGGCAGCCGGACGGGCCCCGGCGGCGCCAGCGGCGACAGCTCGCTCTCGAAAGGTCGAACCAGTACCAGCCCGCAACCCTCGCGCACGCGCCGCGCCAGGGCTTCCCGAGAAGCCGGCGTGAGCCGCTCCCAGCCGTGACTCAGCGGCAACAGAATTGCGTCAAACTTCTTGTCAGAGGTCAGCTCGGATTCCAGGTAGGAGTAAATCAGGCTCAAATCGCCCTTCTCGGCGCGTGCGCCGTAATCGCGGCCGAAAGCCATGGTCCACTTGTTGGCGTCGAAGTGGGGGTCGATGGTAACCGTGGTGAGCTCCAGCGTAAGCCGCTGGGCCAGTTCGATCACTGTGCGGCCTTCCGACACCGTGGGCACGGCCAACAGCTTGATCGGCCAGCCAGGCATGCGGCGAGCCCACTTGACGTGCGGTGTCTCCACTTCGAAGGTGTAGGGGGCTTCAAAGCGCGCGCCGCTTCCCTTCCGCGGCCCCATCCTGATCCCTTGCGCACCCACCACCTGCGCGCCCACCACCGCCACTACAGCCAGTTTGTGCA
Source organism: uncultured Acidobacteriota bacterium (assembly GCA_963725415.1). GTDB lineage: Bacteria > Acidobacteriota > Terriglobia > Bryobacterales > Bryobacteraceae > CAVRZY01. Next base: position 3,242 of record CAVRZY010000215.1, read on the forward strand.
GTCGCATTCGAAATGACCCATCGCGCATGATAACGTAGTTTGTGACATGGCCGAGGAACCGCCGGGAAAGGCTTTCGAGTTCAACATCAAGCTCGCCGCCGGCGAGCACACCATTGAAGCCAGTGCCCGCATCCCGGACAGACCCTTGCGCGTCACGGACCTGTTGCCCATCCTGCTCTCCTTCGACGAGGCGGTCGTCGGCCTGTCTGCCAGCCAGGTCGAAAGGCAGGGCAAAAAGGTCTCCTGCCGCTCCGGCTGTGGCGCCTGCTGCCGCCAGTTGACGCCCATCAGTGAGTCGGAGGCCCACTACCTGGCAGAGCTGGTGGACTCGATGCCGGCGGAGCGCCAGGAGGTAGTGCGGGAGCGCTTTCGCAAGACCCTGGCGGCATTGGAGGAGCGTCAAATTCTGGCCCGGTTGCGGAGGCCCTGGGAACTCAAGGCGCTGGAAGACAGAAGGGAAATCGGAACCGAGTACTTCACCCTGGGCATCCCCTGCCCGTTCCTGGAAGAGGAGCGCTGTAGCATCCACCCGCACCGGCCGATGTGCTGCCGCGAGTACCTCGTTACCTCTCCAGCCGTGAACTGCCGGACGCCCGGGCCAGAGACCATCAACAAGGTGCCGCTGCCCGTGAAGTTCTCCGAAATCCTGTACACCTTCGGCGATGGCGTCGGACGGCAAGCCACGCGCTGGCTGCCCCTGGTGCTGGCGCTGGAGTGGGTGGCGGAGCGGAAGAAGGAACTCCCGCCGACCTTCCCCGGCCCGCAGTTGTTCCGGAACTTTCTCACCTTGATTTCTGCAATCGCCAGGAAAACCGATCAGCCGCCTGCCGTATGAGAATTTCCGTCTCCGTCTCTGACGTGGTCGTATGGCTGAGACAACTCCGTGGGGCGGGCTATCCAGCCTGCAAGCCGGCAGTCCTGCCGGCTTACCTGGGCTGAAGCCCACACAAGCCGAGTGGACACTAGGCTCGCAGGCAGGACTGCCCACCCTACGCTCGGCCCGGAATACGTGAGTGGGTAATGCCTCAGTCTCGGGGGCAATAGCCTGTGCAGCCGGGTAGGATAGGCTTCCAGCCTGTCCGCACCCCTTTCGAATACCACCCGAGACAAGCTGAAGCTTGTCCCACGGCCCCCGAGACTGAGGCATTACGTGAGTGGATTTGTGAAACGCAGCACTTAGGAACCACTCTTGCCGCCGCTATGAAAAGATCGCAGCCCAGGCGCTCATGATTGCCGTCCAGCCGATCCAGGGCACCATCGCCGCAATCAGCGCCTTCGACCAGGTGACCTTGCGCGCCGCAATCGAGAATCCGGTGGCCAGCAGAAGCACCGCCCAGATGGTGAACAGGTCCAGCGAGGTTCCAATGCTCACCAGCCACTTGGAGGTAGTCTGCGGATCCAGCAGCGCGCCCAGATTGGAGGCAACCGGATTCCGCAGATCGAAGTCCTCCGGGTTCTTCAGGAACATCACCAAGATGCCCACGGCGGTCTTGAGCACACCGACGAGAGAAGCATAGCAGGTGAGCGCGAAGGCCTGCTCGAAGCGAAGCATCGCCCCCAGGATGCCGTTGAAGATCAACAGCAGCACAGCGGCCTGCGCTAGCACACTAACAGGAGCCGCAATGGCAGCGCCGGCGGTGCCGAAGATGGGGGCGAAGCGCGCCTGAAGCTGAATAGCCTGTTCTCGCTCGGCGGCGGACAGGTTCTGGGCGCGCGGGCTCGCGTCCATGGCTCGGCGCATGAAGTGCTCCCATCCGACGTGCCGGGAGAAAGCCAACATGTAGCCCAGCACCACGGCGACCAGCAGAACCAGCGGCACCCACCAGCGGGGATGGGCAGCGATGTCGGCGAAAGCGGGCTTGGGATCGAGGAAGACCCCGCTTAGCCGGCCAAACTCACTCATGCCCGGAGCGGGAGGTTCTGGTCGAGGGGGAACGCGCGATGCCATCGTATTGTTGTCCCGGAGCAGGATTATGACAGTTAGCCAGGCCCATTGCAAGCTCCACGTTCGCTTGCCCTCCCCAGTTTTGCCGCTCATGGCACAGCAGTCAGCGCAATTCGGGGACAGGCGACGAATCTTGTCCTCCAAATTCGTTGCCTGTCCCCGAATTGCCCTTGCCAAATCGGCCCGCTCGAGAAACTGAGGGAGGGCAAGCTACGTTCGGGTTTCTTCGTCGCAGAGGCCAGTCGGTGCGCTGGGACTTGAAATCCAGGGCCTGCGCGGCATATGATTCTTCGCGTATGCCGATACTTGTTCGCCTGATTGCTCTGCCCGCCTTGGCCGCCTTGCTGGTGGCTGCCGCCGACCGCCCCATTCCCGTCATCCTTGACACCGATATCGGAGACGATATCGACGACGCGCTGGCGCTGACGTTCGCCCTTCAATCACCCGAGTCTCGAGGTGCGCGCCGTGAACACAGTCCTCCAGCACCGCGAGCGGCGTGCCGACCTGGTGTGGAAGATTCTGGAACTATACGGCCGCACCGATATCCCGGTTGGGATGGGCGCTGAGCAGCCGCTGTTGACCCGACCGCGCAGTGGGCCCGTCCGTCAGACCGCGGCGCTGGGCGCCGACGAGCGCATGCCCGACGCGAAACGTCACAGCGGAATCCAGTTACTGATCGACACCTGCCTGCGCGCGCCCGACAAGCTGACCCTGGTCGCCTACGGGCCGCTCACCAACGTCGCACTGGCTCTCAAAGCCGAACCCCGCATCCAGCAAAAGATCGCCCGGCTGGTGCTGATGAACGGCCTGTTCTTCAAGCGCACCGGGATCGAGTACAACACCGAGCGCGATCCGGAAGCCGCCGCCATCGTCTTCTCCTCCGGGCTCCCGATCACCGTCGTCGGCCTGGACGTGACCATGCAGTGCCGCCTGGAGCCCGCCGATATGGAACGCATCGAGAGCTCGCAACTTCCCAACGTAAGATTCCTGCGTGAGTTGATCCGCATTTGGCAGGACGGCCACCCGGAGCAGAGGCCGGTACTTCACGATCCGCTGGCCGTGGGCGTGACGTTTCGTCCCGAATTGGTCCGCACTCAGATCGGCCGCGTGGAGGTGGAAACGCGCGGCGAGCCGCAACGAACTTACGGGATGACGCTTTTCCGCCCGGATCCCAACGGCGCAGTCCGCGCGGCTTCGGAGGTGGACGCCCAGCACTTCGTCAAGCTGTTCATGGAGCGGCTCCTCAGTTCTCCGCGCCGTTAATGAGCCGCGGCCTGAACCAGCCGTTCTCTTCGCGGCCAGTTCACGGTAGCGACCAGGGCTTGCGGTAAGCGCGGGCGATCAGCGCATCGGCTTTCGGCTCGCCCACAGCCCGCTCCTGCCGCGCGTCCCAGACAATCTTGCTCCCCGTCCGCAAAGCCAGGTTGCCCAGGTGCGCGACGGTGGTGACGAAGTGGCCCACTTCCAGGTTCGTGACAGGGGCCCTGCGAGACCGCATGCAATCCAGGAAATCGCGGATGTGCGCGGGCCGCCCGTCTGCGGTTCGATCCTCCGGGTTGATCGTCCTCTTGAACGTCCCCAGGTTCTTCTTGGCTTCCGGAATCACTTCCCACCCTTTGGTGTCCAGGATTAACGTGCCCTCGCTGCCGCTGAACGACAGACCGTGCGGGCGCCCGCCTAGCCCCACGCCGCCGAGCACCTGGTGCTCCCAGATCAGCGTGTAAGCGGGGAACTCATAGACCGCCATCTGGGTGTCCGGAGTCTCGGTGTTGTCGTCCAGGACGTACTTGCCGCCGGAGGAGCTTACAGCGCGCGGCGCTTCCGCTCCCATGGCCCACAGCGCCAAATTCAGCAGGTGCACGCCCCAATCGGTCATCAGGCCGCCGGCGTAGTCCCAGAACCAGCGGAAGTTGAAGTGGAAGCGGTTGGGGTTGAAAGGTCGCAGCGGCGCCGGCCCCAGCCACATGTCGTAATCGACCCCCGCCGGTGGCTCGCGATCGGGCGGATTACCGATCCCTCCCACCCAGTCCAGGTACGCCCAGGCTCGCACTTGTCGGATCTTGCCTAGCTTGCCCGACTGGACGAATTCAACCGCTTCCCGGTAGTGCGCGCCGCTTCGCCATTGCGTCCCCACCTGCACCACCCGTTGGCGCCGCCGGGCGGCTTCGAGCATGGCGCGTCCCTCGGCGATGCTGGTGGCCAGCGGCTTTTCCACGTAGACGTCCTTGCCGGCCTGGCAGGCATAGATCGTGGGCAATGCGTGCCAGTGATCGGGCGTGACCACCACGCAGGCATCGACGTCTTTTCGATCCATCACCCGGCGGAAGTCCTTGACCGCCTCCGGACGCCGTCCGCGGAGTTTTTCCACGATCGCAATCCCTTTGGCGACTTGCGCGTCATCCACGTCGCAGATCACCGCGCAGTCCACGTCCGGGTTGGCCAGAAAGGCTGACAGGTCCCCTCGGCCCATGCCCCCGCAGCCGATCAACCCGATCCGGATCCGGTCGTTGGGACCCGCGCTGGAGTTCCAACCCGTCGCGATCGGCGCCGTGGCCAGAGCCATTGCGGAGTTGCTCAGAAATGCTCGGCGCGATGATTCCTTCATATCCGGTTCCTCCGTTGCCACCGGATATCCTACACCAAAGCTGGGATGAGTCGGGCGTGGGGAACTTCCGGCCTTTGAACCGCCCCAGATTACAGGGCGTCGGCGAAGCGCTTCAGGATCTGTGGCAGGTTTTGTGAGAACGCAGACCGGGCCAGCACCATGTTGCAGCCCGCTTCGTGGGCCTTCTGTTTCAGTTCTCCCTGGGCGTGGGTCAGGTAGCCGATCAAGCTGATCGACTTCAGTTCCGCGCTGCTTTTCAGCTTGGCTACCGCTTTCAGGGGCTGCATAGCGCTGAAATTCAGGTCGAAGATGATCAGGACCGGCTTAAATTTCGCTTTCTTGAGCAGGTCCTTCTCGGTCTTGACAAACTCTACTTCGAGGCCCGCCCGCTTGGCAGCCTCCGTGATCTTGATGGTGGAGAACAGATCTCCGACCGCCGCCAAGATTGTCTTTGTCTGTTTTTGCATAGAGATCAGCAACACCAATCGTGCATTTGTTACTGTCGTTTCAGTTCCAGTTCCTGCGATCGAGTGCTACGCTGGAGGGAGAAATTTCATGGTACCGATTTCTCCCTCGCAATGCAACCTGGCCGAGGACTTGCCCTACCCCAGTTCCACACCGCCCGCCCCCGCAATTCGCGTAATTCGGGGACTGGCGCGAATTTCGCCGCTGTTGCGAAATTCGTGGCCTGTACCCGAATTACCCCCCGCACTAACCCGCGTAATTCGGCCACTGGCGCGAATTTCGCCGCTGTTGCGAAATTCGTGGCCTGTACCCGAATTGCCGTCCCCGCATTGGCCCGGTCAAGGAAACTGGGGAAGCGCAGGTGCCCAGGAGAATCCGTTTCAAGATCCCTTGCGGTTCGAGCACCGCGTTCCACCCTGCGCGCTAGTCATTTTCGGCGCCAACGGTGACCTCACCAGGCGCAAGCTCATCCCCGCACTCTATAGCTTGACCCGGGAAAGACGGCTGCCCACGGGCTTTGCGATCATCGGGATTTCCCGAACACCCATGAGCGACGAGCAGTTTCGCGAAAACATCAAGGACTCGCTCCGTGAGCATCTCGAACACACTCCTTTTGACCAGAATCTATGGGACGCGCTCGCCACAGTCATTTCCTATCTGCCCGGAGATGTGGGGGACCCGGCTTGCTTCCGCCAGCTTCGGCAGAGACTTCTCGAGATCGAGCAGAACTATCAGAGCGGGGGAAACGTTCTCTTCTACCTTGCCACACAGCCCAGCCAGTACGAGCAGATCGCCGAAGGCATCCGCCGGGAGGGTATTGCGCAGGGCGCCGGCTGGCGGCGGTTGGTGGTCGAGAAGCCCATCGGCCACGACCTGGAAAGCGCCCGCTCTCTCAATCAGGCGCTCCGCCGGGTGTTCGTAGAATCGCAGATCTACCGCATCGACCACTACCTCGGTAAGGAGACTGTGCAGAACATCCTGGCGTTCCGGTTCGGTAACGGAATCTTCGAGCCGCTCTGGAACCGGCGCTATGTGAACCACGTCCAGATCACGGCCGCGGAATCGATCGGAGTAGAGGGCCGGGGCGCCTTCTATCAAGAAACCGGCGCTCTGCGGGACATGATCCAGAATCACCTCTTACAGGTGATGGCTACCATCGGCATGGAGCCGCCCGCTGTGTATGAGGCGGATGCAGTCCGCGATGAGCGCGCCAAGTTACTGCGTTCCATCCGCAGGATGAAACCCCAGGAAGTGGCGCTGGACGCGGTGGCCGGTCAATACGAGCCGGGTCGGTTCGGGGGCCTCGCGATCCCCGGGTTTCGCGCCGAGCCCGGCGTCAATCCCGAAGCGCTCACTGAAACCTACGCCGCCGCAACCTTCTTTGTCGACAACTGGCGCTGGGCCGGGGTGCCCTTCTACATCCGCACCGGGAAACGCCTCCCCAAGCGCGTCACCGAGATCGCGATTCAATTCCATGCCGCGCCGCACGCCCCTTTCATCGGCTCCGATGACGCCTTCACGGCTGTCCCCAATCTCCTGATCCTCCGCATCCAGCCCGAAGAGGGCATCTCGCTGCGTTTCTGCTCCAAGCGGCCTGGCCCGGGCATGAACCTGAGGCCGGTTTCGATGGACTTCAACTACGGCTCCAGTTTCGGAGCCGGCACGCCCTCGGCCTATGAAACGCTGCTACTGGATGCGATGATCGGCGACCCAATCCTATTCATGCGGCAGGATGCCGTGGAAGCCAGTTGGGCCACGGTCGATGCCATCCTGAATGGCTGGGCAGAGCGTCGGGGCAGCTTGCTCAACTTCTACCCTGCCGGGACCTGGGGTCCCAAAGCGGCCGAGGAGATGTTGGCGCGCCGGGGCCACCGCTGGAGGAGGCCCTAATGAACGCTGAGGTCCACCCAGACCGCATCCTGGCTGAGCTCGACCAGCTTTGGACCTCGCTAGCCCAGCAGGCTGGCGGAACCGGATCCGACGCTGTCCTGCGGGCCTGTGCGATGACCCTGATCGTGGCCACGCACCAGGTGGAGGATGCCTCAGCAGTCCACCAGACCCTGGCCGAGCTGATCCGGGAACATCCCAGCCGCCTCATCCTGGTCTGCCTGCGCCCCGCCACCCAGCCTTTGCTCGAAGCCAGGGTCTCCGCAGAGTGCTGGTTACCCTTCGGGGGCCGCCAGCAGATCTGCTGTGAGCAGATCCACATCACGGCCAGTGAAACCAACCTGCCCGAGCTGCCAGCGCTGCTTCTGGCGCTGGCGGCGCCGGACCTCCCGGTGGTGCTGTGGTGCCGTCAGGCGCCTCTGCTGGGGATGCCGGCCTTTCGGGAAACCTGCTTAACGGTTGACAAGCTGATCCTCGATTCCGCTACCCATCCTGACCCGTGCGCGATTCTCCAGCAACTGGCAGAGGGTTGCGGCAGACTGCCGGCGCTGGCAGACCTCTCCTGGACGCGGCTGACGCGGTGGAGAGAGATGCTGGCGCAGGCTTTCGAGAATCCGGCCTGCTTGGCACGCCTCCCCGCCTTCTCGGAGTTGCGAATCTCCTATGCGGGGGCGCCGATTCCGGTTTCCGCGTACTACCTGGCGGCCTGGACAACACAGGCCCTGAAACGCGAGCTTGTCCTCCACTTTGAGGCCACGTGCGCGCTCGAATCCGCAAGTAGCGGCGTTCAAGGATTCAAGCTAGCGGCAAATGGCTTCCGCGTTTCCCTGTGGCGGGCGGATGATTCTACGCTGGAGATCGAGGCAGGCTCTCTACAGGCCCACGCGCCTCTTCCGCCCCAGCCCGAATCCAGCCTGCTGGGCCAAGAGCTGGCCATTGCCGGACGCGACCCGGTTTATGATAGCGTGTTGAGGCTGGCAGCCCAGATTGCCGGTCGCCAGGGGGGGTGAAGCGTGGGCGTCCGTTGGCATGCCTATCCCGATGCGAGATCGGCCGCCGAGGCCTGCGGCCACCATGTGCTGGCCCGCCTGGAGGAGGCCCTGGCGGGGTGCGAGTACGCCACCCTGACCGTTTCCGGAGGCACCACCCCCAAGTCCATGTTCGAAGTCCTGGCGGCCGCGCGCTTCAACTGGAACAAGGTTCACTTGTTCTGGGTGGACGAGCGGGCCGTGCCACCCACCGATCCCGACAGCAATT
>CAVRZY010000216.1:0-20679 GCA_963725415.1 uncultured Acidobacteriota bacterium
GAGGCGAAGCCTCGTTAGGCATCGGCAGCGCCGGAAGGAGTGAACAGCGATTGCCGAAGTTGCTGGCTCTTCCGGCACAGCCGGGAATAGGTTGTCCGGTAGTAGTCCAGGCAAGAGGGCGGTGCAGCCGCGATCTCCTGAATCTGCTGCTGCGGCAACGGCGGGGGTACCTGGCCGCGCGACAGCCAGTCGAGTGCATGCCGGATGCACGCCGCCGTCGCCAGCGGTATGGAGGGAACCTGGTGCAGGAATCCCGTGTGGCGCAGGAAGCGGCTCTGCGCGTAGTAGCGGCAAGAGCGCAGAAACTCGCCGATGCTCGGAGGTTTCATGCCGAGGTCAAGCAGTGGGGGCGGCAGCGTCCACCAGAGAAAGGCGCTGGTGTAGTGAAGAAACAGGTCGAGCGCCTCCGGTGTGCACAGGAACGCTCTTTCCACGAAAGCCTCTGGAGGCAGCGGGGAGCCCGGCCCGGGCAGAACGACGAAGGTCCGGCGTCGCAAGCGGGGAGGCAGCACCGTTTCAAAAACCACCGGCCCGGAAAGCGATCCAAGCGGGGGCAGAAGTCTGTGGTGCAAGCGCTGCGCCAGCTCGAAGACGTAGCCGGTGGCGCGGTCAGGCTGCTCAGCGAGGCGGTCCACCGAAATGTCCTTCTCCAGGGTGCGCAGGTGGGTCTCGGCCTCGCTCCGCTTCAGATAGGGCTCCGGGATCAAGCCGCTCGCCGAGGCGTACGTGTTCCAAATCTCCAGAACGGTCTTCCGCAAATCGCGCCGGTTTCTTTGCTGGACGGCTATCGAGAAGAACCACTCGATCCACAGCCCAAAATTGCCCACCGCGTGGTCCGGATCGACGGGCAGGGGCGGAATGACAACCGGCCTGCCGCAAAGCAGCATGGCGCTGCGCCGCTCTATCGAACCCCAGTACGTGTCGGTTTCGGCGCAGCTTCGGAAGCCCCCTGGATCGTGGAGCTCGATGTGGTTCAGGGCCGGGTTGAAGCGCCGCAACCGCCGGACCTTCTGGTACAGCGAGGCCAGCTTCTCTCCGTCCCCGGAGTCGGCCTGGGGGATCACCGCCAGCAGATCGATATCACTGCGGCCAAAGGAGACCTCGCCGGTGGCGACGCTGCGGTGGACCAGGACGCTCTCCACCATGGGGGAGGAAGCCAGCATTCGCGCCGAGGCCGACGCTACCAGCCGGTAGACGGCAGTGGCCAGGGCTTGGGGCACGGCTCTCATATACTATTCGCCTATCTTGGTCGCCAAAAGCTGGCGGAGGAACTTGCCGGTGTAGGATTCGGGGGCCGCGGCGACCTGCTCGGGGGGGCCTTGGGCGACCAGGTAGCCGCCGCGGTCGCCGCCTTCGGGGCCCAGGTCGATGATCCAATCGGCGGCGCGGATGACCTCGAGGTTGTGCTCGATGATGAGGACGCTGCCGCCGTTTTCGATGAGGCGCTGGAAGGCGTCCAGCAGCTTGGCGATGTCGTCGAAGTGCAGGCCGGTGGTGGGCTCGTCGAAGATGTAGAGCGTGCCTTCGCAGCTTGCCTGGGCCAGGTGAGCGGCCAGCTTGACGCGCTGGGCTTCGCCGCCGGAGAGCGTGGTGGCGGACTGGCCCAGGCGCAGATAGCCCAGGCCCACCTGGGCCAGCACCTTCAGCTTGGCGACTAGCCGGGGAACATCGGCGAAGAAAGCCAGGGCCTCGTTGACGGTCAGTTGCAGCACTTGATAAATGTTCAAGCCGCGGTACTGGATATCGAGGATGCCGCTCTTGTAGCGCGTGCCCTTGCATTCCTCGCAGACCAGCTCGACATCGGCCAGGAACTGCATCTCGACGGTAACGGTGCCATCGCCCTGGCAGGTCTCGCAGCGCCCGCCAGGGATGTTGAAGGAGAAGTGGCCGGGGGAGTAGCCGCGGCGGCCGGCCTCGGGGGTGGAGGCGAACCGGTCGCGGATGATGTCGAAGGCCTTGATGTAGGTGATGGGGTTGGAGCGCGGGGTACGGCCGATGGGGGACTGATCGACCAGGACGGCCTGGCGGATCCAGCGGGCGCCTTCCAATTTCCGGCAGGTGATCCTGGCGCCGGTTTCGCGGACTTCCTCCTCAGGCTCCGCAGCGCCTGCTTTGTGAATGGCCTCCAGCGACTTGTAGATCACATCCAGAAGCAGGGTTGATTTGCCGGAGCCGGAAACGCCGGTGACCACCACCATCATGCCGAGCGGGATATTGAGGTCGAGGTTCTTGAGGTTGTGTGCGCGAGCGCCGCAGACGCGCAGGAGGCGTTTGGGGTCGGAGCGCCGATGGATGCGGAAGGGGCTGGTCTTGAGGTCACCGCGGAGATAGCCGGCGGTCAAGGAGCCGGCGCCGTCGGCCAGCAGCCGGTCATAGGGTCCCTCGTAGATAACGCGGCCTCCGTTTTCGCCGGCGCCGGGGCCGAGATCGACGATGTGGTCCGCGGCGCGCATGATGTCGGCATCGTGCTCGACCACCACAATGGTATTGCCGAGGTCGCGCAGTTCCTCCAGGATGTGGATGAGCCGGCCGGTGTCGCGGCTGTGCAGGCCAATGGAGGGTTCATCGAGCACGTAACAGGCCCCCACCAGGCGCGAACCGAGGCAGGTGGCGAGCTGGATGCGCTGGGCTTCGCCGCCGGACAGCGTGGCCGACAAACGGTCGAGGGTCAGGTAGTCCAGGCCGACATCGTTCAGAAACTTGAGGCGCTGGCGGATTTCCAGGAGGATTTTATCCGCGACGCCGAGTTCCTCGGGGGTGAGATCGAGAGCGTTGAAGAAGGCCAGCGCCTCGGCGATGTTCATGCGGGTCACGGCGGCGAGGCTGCGGTCGCCCACGCGGATGTAAAGCGCCTCTTTGCGCAGGCGAGCGCCCTGGCACTGGGGGCACTCGGCGTAGCCGCGATAACGGCTAAGGAAGACGCGGACGTGCAGCTTGTACTTTTTGGTTTCCAGGTATTGGAAGAAGCCGCGCACGCCGGGGAAACGGCCGGCGCCATTGAGAACGAAATCGATTTCCGCGGCGGTGAGATCGGCGTAGGGAACCTGGAGGCGGATCTTGCCGGGCGCGTTTCGGCGAAGGTTCTCGAAATAGGAGCGGTACTGGGGCTTGGTCCAGGGCACGATGGCGCCCTCGGCCAGGGAAAGGGATTGGTCGGGGACCACCAGGTCCATGTCATAGTCGATGGTGTTGCCGAAACCCTGGCAGCGGGGGCAGGCGCCGAAGGGGCTGTTAAAGCTGAACAGGCGCGGTTCGGGGTCCAGGAACCCGAGGTTGCAGGTCTTGCAGGCGAACTTCTCGCTGAAGCGCAACTGCCGGGGCGGAGCCTCGAAGCGCGCCTCCTGAAAAATCACTTCGCCGGCCTCGCGGTAGCAGATTTCAAGTGAATCGACGAGGCGCTGGTGAAGGTCGGGTCCGATGACGATGCGGTCAACGAGAGCGAACAGGGGCAGGGAGAAGTCGATGTCCAGGAGCGATTCGGGGCTGGAGAACTCGAAGGTGCGGCCCTGCTGGAAGAGGCGGTTGAAGCCTTTCTTGCGGAGGTCGAAGAGGCGGTCGCGCAGTTCCTGGGTGTCGCGGGCCGGCGGGATGGGAAACAGCACGTACCAGCGCGAGCCTTCCGGCTGGGTGAGGATGAGGCGGGCGACCTGATCGACGGTGTCGCGCTCGACGCGCCGGCCGCAGGTGGGGCAGAAGGTGCGGCCCACGCGGGCGTAGAGCAGGCGCAGGAAATCGTAGAGTTCGGTGGCCGTGGCCACGGTCGAGCGCGGGTTGCGCGTGGTGTTCTTCTGGCGGATGGCGATGGGCGGGGCGATGCCGTCGATGGAATCGACTTCGGGCTTTTCCATGCGCTCCAGGAACTGGCGGGCGTAGGCGGACAGCGACTCGACGTAGCGCCGCTGGCCCTCGGCGTAGATAGTGTCGAAGACCAGCGAAGACTTGCCGGAGCCGGAGACGCCGGTGACCACGGTCAGCCTGTTGTGCGGGAGCGCCAGCGAGATGTTCTTGAGGTTGTGGATCCGCGCGCCCCGAATGACAATGAAATCTTCCACGCGATGGACCCTGCTGAGAATTTCAGTATAGTCCGCCGGCGCCTGCGGCGGTGGTAAGGTTTCACGCCAAGACGCAAAGGTCACGCCAAGGGCGCAAAGGGAATTGATATTGTTTGCTTTGCGCCTTGGCGCGAAATCTCACAAAAACGCGCATCCAATCGCCGGTTCTCCTCATCTCATCGGATAGACCTGGAAAAAAGCGTATGCAGCGAAGCACTCGAATTGTATGGGCGAAGAGCGCGGTTGTGCTGAGTGTGATTCCGATTCTGATCTACGCGTACTCGGGCGGGCCGCCTCCTCGGAAGACTGGGGCGCCTGGAGACGGGCTGTGCACGGATTGCCACCGCGGCCTGGCGGCGAACGCGGGGGGCGGCAGAGTGGAGGTGAGCTTTCCGAGCGGACTGACGTACACGCCTGGCGTGACGCAGCAGTGGACGGTCACGGTAACGGATGCGGCTGCCAGGCGGTACGGGTTTCAGCTCACGGTGCGGCCGGCCAGCAATGAGGCAAATGGGCAGGCTGGGGACTTGAACCCGGTGGACGGCTCGACGCAGGCGCTGTGCGAAAGCGGGATCTTGAAAGGCGCGCAGCTCTGCGCGTCCGCCGCGCCGGTTCAGTTCATTGAACACACCTTGGCCGGCACGGGGAAGAACACGTTCACGTTCACCTGGGCGCCTCCGGGGACAGACATCGGCAACCTTCGGGTGTATGTGGCGGGCAACGGCGCCAACGGCGACGGGACCAACAGCGGGGACCACATCTACACGAACAGCTACACGCTGACGCCGGCGGCGGCCGAGCTGAACAAGCCGAGCATCGCGGCGCAGAACGGGGTAGTGAACGGCGCCAGCTTCCAGCCAGGCATCGCCTGGGGATCATGGATCACTATTTTCGGCGCGAACCTGGCTGCCGGGACGCGCACCTGGCGCAGCGATGAAATCGCGGGGGGCAAGCTGCCCACGCAACTGGACGGGGTCAGCGTAACGGTGAACAACAAACCGGCGGCGGTGTATTTCATCAGCCCGGCGCAGCTCAACGTGCAGGCGCCGGCGGACGATTCGGTGGGACCGGTGCAGGTGCAGGTGACCACGCCGCAGGGCACGAGCAACGCAGTGGCGGCGCAGATGCAGACGTTCGCGCCGGGCTTCTTCCTGTTCGACGCAGAGAACCGAAAGTACCTGGCGGCGGTGCACAGCGACGGGACGTTGCTGGGCAAGCCGAACTTGTTCCAGGGGCTGACGACGCGGCCCGCTCAACCAGGAGAGGTGGTGCTGCTGTTCGGCACGGGGTTTGGTCCTACGACGCCGCCGGTTCCCGCGGGCCAGGTGTTCAGCGGGGCTGCGCCGCTGGCGAACCAGGTTACGGTGCGGATTGGCGGGGTGACGGCGGAGGTGCTGTTCGCGGGGTTGAGCGGGGCGGGTCTCGATCAGCTCAACGTGAGAATCCCGGCCACGGCGGCGGATGGGGACGCTTCGGTGGTGGCCGAGGTGGGCGGGGTGCAGACGCAGGACGGGGCGTTCGTTACGATTCAGCGGTAGCGCGGGGCGAAAACGGGGTGGCGGTTTCACGCAAAGACCCAAAGGTCTCGCAAGGAACGCACAGAAAGAATTGATATTGTCTGCTCGGACAAGCTGAAGCATCTCCCACTGGTAGTACAATCAGGGTGAGTTCACGCCAATGGGGACGGGGCTGTTCTGGCCGACGATGCTGGCTTTGGCAGCAATGTTTTTGGCTGAAGGAAGCGGCAGCCGGCAGGCGCCCTTCTATTCGGCAGCCAGCATCGTAAACGCGGCCAGCAACGAGGTGGGAGCGCTGGCGCCGTACACCTTCGCAACCATTTACGGCACCGACCTTGCTTATTCGACCTGCGCCATCTCCCCCGACGACATTCGCGGGGGAAGACTGCCCACGGAACTGGCGGGCGTGCGGGTGCTGATCGACAGCATTCCGGCCATCATCTACTACGTGTCGCCCAAGCAGATCAACCTGCTGATTCCGAGCATGCTAAGGCGGCCTGAGGCGGAGCTGCAACTGGCGGTGGACGGGCGGGCCGGGCCTGCGGTTCCGATCAAGCTGCTCGAGACGGCCCCGGCTTTGTTCCAGCTTGATGCCAAGACGGTGGTGGCGACGCGAGCGGATTGGTGGGTCATAACCACTGAGGCGCCGGCGCGGTCGGGGGAATACGTCGTGCTGTACGCCACGGGATTGGGCGACACGACGCCGCCGATCGTTTACGGCCAGGCTCCGCAAACGGCCGCGCCGATCCAGCGGTTGGCGGAATTCCAGGTGTGGCTGGGCGGCGTTCCGCTGGAGGCGGGCCGGATCACATACGCGGGAGCGGCGCCGGGGTTCGCCGGCTTGTATCAGATCAACCTGAAGCTGCCGGAGAAGGTGGAGGACAACCCGGAGATCCGGATCGGGTTGGGGGGACAAATCAGCCCGGCGGGCTTGCGGCTGCCGGTGCGGGCCGCAGAGAACAAGCCCACTTGGGCGCAACCCGGGCGTGGAGTCCCGCGTTAGTAGTAGTGAGGGGTAGAATCGAGGAAAGGAGTGCGTTTTATGTGGCGCTACGCTTTCGCAGTGGCGGGAATGGCCGCGCTCGTTGGCGCGCAAACACGGCCTTCGGAGAACTCGGAGCCAGGCTGGCGGCGGGTTGGGGAGGCCGGCGCGGGCGAGTACCTTATCGAGCCGGGCACCAAGGTCCCGCTGAGCTTGATCAATAGCGTCAGCACCAAGCACTCGGCGGAGGGGGACCGCGTCTATCTGGAGACGGTGTTTCCGATCCTGGTCAAAGGGCGGGTGGTGATTCCGCCGGGGAGCTACGTTGCCGGCACGCTCACCGAGGTAAAGCGGCCGGGCCGGGTGAAGGGGCGTGGCGAGCTGTACCTGCGTTTCGATTCACTGACGCTGCCCAACGGCGTGACGCGGGATTTCCGGGCGCGCATCGGAGGCCTGGACGGACGATCGAACGAGGAACTGGACCGCAGCGAAGGTAAGATCCGCAGCGAAGGCAACAAGAGCGGGGATGCGCGCACCGTGGGCGAGGCCGCGGCTGCGGGAACCTCGGTGGGGGTGATTGCCGGGCACGCGGCCGGGCGCACCGGGATGGGCGCGGGCATCGGCGCGGCTGCCGGGGCCACTGCCGGTTTGATGGGCGTGCTGCTGTCGCGCGGGCCGGATGCGGTGCTGGCGAAGGGCTCCACCATCGAGATGGTTATGGACCGGTCGTTGCGGTTCGAAGAGAGCGAACTGGACTTCAGCCAGCCCATGCAGCGAGTTCCCACCGCGGACAGCGGGCGGCCGGAGAACCGCCAGCGCCGGTCTGTACCCATGCCGGGGCGGCGCTTGCCGTGGCGGTGATAAAGTTTCGCGCAAAGACACCAAGGTCCTGCAAAGAACGCAAAGAAGAAATTGATATTGTCGGCTTTGCGCCTTGGCGTGAACTTGGCGTCTTTGCGCGGAATCCTACAGCTTCAGGCGGCGGAGGCGGAGGGCGTTGCTGATCACCGACACTGAGCTGAAGGTCATGGCGGCGCTTGCCAGGATGGGGCTCAGCAGCAATCCAAAGGCCGGATAGAGGACCCCGGCGGCGATGGGGACTCCGAGGATGTTGTAGAGAAAGGCGAAGAACAGATTCTGGCGGATGTTGCGCATGGTGGCGCGGCTGAGCTGGCGGGCCCGCAGGATGCCGCGCAGGTCGCCTTTGAGCAGAGTGATGCCGGCGCTTTCGATGGCCACGCCGGCGCCGGTGCCCATGGCGATGCCCACCTGGGCCTGGGCCAGGGCGGGGGCATCGTTGATGCCGTCGCCCGCCATGGCGACGATGTGCCCCTGGGCCTGGAGCTGCTTGACGATAGCGCCTTTCTGGTCAGGCAGCACTTCCGCTTTCAGCTCGTCGATGCCGAGCTCGCGTGCGACGGCCTCGGCGGTGGCGCGGTTGTCGCCAGTGAGCATGACGATGCGCATGCCGTCGCGGTGAAGCCCACGGATGGCCTCGCGGGTCGATCCCTTGATGGGGTCGGCGACGCCGAGCAAGCCGGCGGGGCGGCCGTTCACGGCGAGGAACATCACCGTCTGCCCCTTCTGGAGCAGGGTCTCAGCAGTGTCGAGCAGCGCTTCGGCGCTGATGTTCAGTTGTTCGAGAAGAGCGCGGTTTCCCAGAGCCACGAAACGGCCTTCCAGCGTTCCGACCACGCCCTTTCCGGGCAGGGCCTGAAAGGCCGTGGGGCTCGGCGAGGGGCAGAGAGCGTTGCTGTGCGGCGGCGACGATGGCGGCCGCCAGGGGATGCTCGCTGGCGCGTTCGAGGCTGGCGGCGAGGCGGAGCATTTCGGCCTCCTCCAGGCCGGACAGGGCAGTGAGGGAGACCAGACGCGGGTGGCCTTCAGTGAGCGTTCCGGTCTTATCGACGACCAGGGTGTCGGCCGTCTGGAGGATCTCCAGCGCTTCGGCATTCTTGATGAGCACGCCGGAGGTGGCGCCGCGGCCAGTCCCCACCATGACCGCCATGGGCGTGGCCAGCCCGAGCGCGCAGGGGCAGGCGATGATGAGCACAGCCACGGCGTTGACCAGGGCGTGGGTGAGACGGGGCTGGGGTCCGGCCAGACTCCACACGATGAACGTGATTACCGCCACCAGCACGACGATGGGGACAAAGTAGGAAGAGACCACGTCGGCCAGGCGCTGGATGGGAGCGCGGGTGCGCTGCGCCTCGCTCACCATGCGGACAATCTGCGCGAGCAGGGTCTCGCTGCCCACGCGCTGAGCGCGTATCAGGAAACTGCCGGTACCGTTGATGGTGCCCCCCGTCACGCGGCTGCCCGGTGTTTTCTCCACCGGAATCGGCTCGCCGGTAAGCATGGATTCATCCACGGAGCTGGCGCCCTCGATAACCACGCCATCGACCGGCACTCTCTCGCCGGGCCGGACGCGCAGGCGGTCGCCCACCTTGACCTGATCCAGCGGGACGGTCTGCTCGAGGCCGTTCTCCCGGATCAGGTTGGCGGTCTGCGGGGAGAGGTTCAACAGCGCTTTGATGGCGCTCGAGGTCCGGCCGCGGGCGCGCAACTCGAGCACCTGTCCCAATAGAACCAGCGTGGTGATGGCGGCGGCGGTCTCGAAATAGACGTGGGCGCGGAAGAAGATCGCAACCGCGCTCGAAGAGGTAGGCCGTGCCGACGCCGACCGCGATCAGGGTGAACATATTCAAGCGCCGCTTGAGAAGAGAAACCCAGCCGCGTTGGAGCAGGGGCCAGCCGCCCCAGAGGACGACCGGCGTGGCCAGCGCCAGTTGTACCCATGAAAGCCTCTCTGCCATCGCCAGCACGACCAGTGGAACGGTCAGGGCGAGGCTGATCCAGAAGCGGCGGGTCATGTCCACGAGCTCCGGACTGACCTCTTCGGCCCCGGCGACTGCCAGCGGTTCCAGGGCCATTCCGCAAATCGGGCAAGCGCCCGGCCCCTGCTGCCGGACTTCGGGGTGCATGGGGCAGGTGTGGATGGCGTCGGTTGGGAGGGCAGAGCTTGGACCTGTCAGGTATTTTGCAGGGTCGGTTCTGAACTTCTCCAAGCAATGCTGGGCGCAGAAATAGTACGTCTCGCCCTGATAGTCGTACTTGCCCCGGGCGGTGGCGGGATCAACCATCATCTGGCAGACAGGATCCTTGTGTGGGGTGATCCTTCCGCCCAACTGGACAAGGCCAGGGCTCATATAGTCATCGATTCAAAATCCGGCGGGAGGTTGCGTCAGGTTTGGCCGCACTCAAAGGCGATCTGGCTTGCCAATTCATCCGACACGCACGAGTTCCCCGTGTTCTTTCAGGTAGCGCACGAAGGGACTATCGTCGTCCAGGTCGATGAGGTCCAACTGGCGCCCAAGCGCATCACAAGCGTCAGCCATGGCTTGAAAGAATGCTCGCGGGGGAAGGCCAGAAACGGCAAAATCGATGTCGGACCTCGGCCGCACTTTGCCTTTAGCTGCGGACCCGAACAGGTACACCTCGCGCGCGCCGGCGGCCTTCAACGCGGCGGCGGCCTTTTCGATAGCTCGTCTCAACTCCTCATTGATGCCGGTGAGGACCTCCACTGCCGCATCCATAATTCTGATGATACGCGACCCAGGTCTGCCCCGTCTCACCGCGCTGCTGGTCCACGATCCACCAGGGCCAGTTGCAGGGGTGCTCTGGAACGATTTTGGTCGAGCCAGCGAAGAACGTCTTCGGCGGTCGAGAGTTGGCCCCGCATTAAGCCTACGGTCAAGTCGTGGATCAGGACGGTGTTGAAGGGTGCGGCGTAGGTCACTGGCCGCGTCTGTCCCGCCACCTTTACGAGGAAAGGAACCCAGGGGTACTCCTTGTTACCGGTGACCGCGGCCTCTTCACGCGACCAGGAAAACTCCTGGTTCCAGGCGCTGGGCCGCAGAGGGTGATCGGAGGTAACCAGGATGGTGGAATTCTCCCAGCAGCCCGTGGCTTCCATGGCGCGGCGCGTTTCTCCCAGGGCGCGGTCCACCAGCTCCAGGTTGTCGAGATAGTTGTTGCGGCTATCCAACGTGAGTTCGCCGGTGCGGCGATCGTAAATCCCCAAGGGATGCGGGATGGGCCAATGGATGACGAGTAGCCCGATTCGCGCATCGCTGCTCAGCCGGAGGGCCTGTCTCAGGATCTCCTGGTAAGCCCGCGTGTGTTCTCTTCTGACGATGCGCGCCAGGCGCCGCTCCCCCCACAGAGGAACGATCCTAAGCTCCCGCTCGAGTTGGGCACGCATGGTGGCGACGAAATCGAATCTCCCGGGGGATTCTTCTTTGAGCACCACTCCTGGGGTATAGGAGCATGGATACCAGGAGCAGTCAGACAGTTGAGCGCCGAAAATCCTGCAATAGGGATGGAACCAGCCCACCAGGGCGGTGTTCCGTTGCGCTGATCGGGCCTCCGAGAACATAGTCGGCAGAGCGCTCAGGGGGAAAGTCTCACCAGTGTCACGAACGGTGACCAGCAACTCGCCGGGTCCCCCGATGACGGCCTGGGAGATGCGTCTACCCGTGAGTAAAGCGGGAACCGCGGCCAGTGTTTCGCCTCCGGGAGGATAAGCCCTGGTTGCATACAGGGCGCGGCTGCGCAGGGCATCGAGTTCAGGCAGATTGATACCGGGAGGGCGCGCTGGGAACGCCAGGCGCTGGTCCATCTCGTCGAAGATAAACAGCACGACGCGGGGGGCAGGGCTTTTTGGATCCGGGAAGAATGGCGCCGCGTGCTTGTCGGCAAACGTGGAACCGCTCCAGCCGACCCGCGCGACCTCGAAGACAACAAGAGGAAACAGCGGCGCGACCATCAGCACACCCAGCCGCGCCGCGCGCAAGATGGCCGTGTTCCGGTAGACGAGGATGAGAGCCACGCCTAGAAGCAGCGTTGCCACGACCAGGCCCAGCCCGATCGAGGCCACCGCCGCCACCAAACCCCGGCGAGCGGATCTCAACAAGGAGGCATAAGAGGCCAGGGGGCATGCCAGCACCAGCAGAAAGGCGCACTGCGCGAAGCGCAGCGCGCCAGGCCCTAACCGCGCGGCAACCCACCGGGCGGCCCAAAACGCGACAGCCAACAGGCAGATATCCGCGATGGTGGGAAGCAAGATCGCAGGCGGGGCAGACTTTCGATAGTAAGCGAAGGAGGCGTGCTGGATTTCCTCCCAGGCGTTCAGGAAGCACAGGTTGGCGAGGGAGAGGCACACCAGGAAGTCCTGGATGCGTCTCCGGCGTGTCTGGCTCACCGTCTGACCTACCGCTTCTGCACCTCGGCTTCGATGGCCTCGAGTTCTCTGCCGGCTTCGGCCCATTTGCCCTGCGAGGCCAACTCGCGGTAGCGCCGCAGGTGGGTGCGGACGGACTCGAGGCGGGGATCGGGTGCGGCGCCAGGCGCGGCGCCGGCAGCCGGTGCGGCGGTGGGCGGCTTGGCGGCCTCCGGAACGGCGCCCTGCATCAAGTTACTGAGATCAGCCAGAGCCTGCTCGTAAGTGTCCCGATAAATCAGGGTATTCCCGATGGCCAGGGCGATCTTTTTCAACTGCGGCATGCGGGCCTCGGCGGCCTGGATGTAGAGCGGCTCGACGTACAGGAACGTATTGGCGACCGGCAGGACTAGCATCTGCCCGCGCAGCACCTGGGAGCCCTGCTGGTTCCACAGGGTCAGGTCCTTGGAGATGGTCTGGTCCTGGTTGATGCGGGCCTCGATCTGCATGGGGCCGAAGATCAGCTCCTGCTTGGAGAGCTGCAGGACCACCAGCTCGCCGAGATGCTCGCCGTCGCAGCGGGCCACCATCAGGCCGATCATGTTGTCCTTGTTGCGCGGGGTAAACGGGACGATGAGCAGGAACTCGGCCTGGTCCTCACCCGGCAGGCTGGCGACGACGTAGGCGGGCGCCACCGGCTCGGGGTGGCCGCCCTGGCCCTGGATGGTGCGCGCAATGTCCCAGAGGTCCTCCTTGTTATAGAAGGCCTGCGGATCGCGCATGTGGTAGGTGCGGTAGACTTCGGCCTGCACGCGGAAGAAGATCTCGGGGTAGCGAGCGTGCGCCCTCAGATCCGGCGGGCATCTCGGAGAAGGGCCGCAGCAAGCGGGGGAAGAGATGCTGGTAGGCCCGGATGATGGGGTCCGAGGGATCGAAGATGTAGATCCGCGTCTCGCCGTCGTAGGCGTCCACGGTGGCCTTGACGGCGTTGCGCATGTAGTTGACGTCTCCGACGCCCTCCAGCTCGACGCTGCGGGAATAGGGATGCGCCTGCGAGGTGGTGTATCCGTCCACCATCCAGACCAGGCGGCCCGCCTCGGTGAGCACCAGGTAGGGATCGGTGTCCCAGGTGATGAAGGCGGACCAGCGTGCGCAGGCGGTCGCGGACGTTGCGGCGGATCATCATGCGGCTTTGCGGGGTGAGATAGCCGGTGAGCAGGATGTTGGGGTCGGCCGCGGGCGACCGCCGCGGCAATGCGCATGGCGAGAGATGAGACCGGGAACCCGCCCTTGCCCTCGTAGCGGGCAAAGACGTTGTCCGCGCCGGAGGGGTAGTTGAACTCGGGCTGCTCGGTGTGCACGAAGACCGGCTCGTGGGTGACTTCGCCGTAGTAAATCTCGGGGCGCGTGAGCTTGAGGCTCTGGGTCTTGACCACCGGGGGAGCGTCCTGGATGAAGAGCACGGGCAGGCCGTCAGCGGTGATGCGGTTGGCCTCGGCCATCACCAGGCCGTAGCCGTGCGTGTAAATGAAATGGGGGTTGATCCAGCGGGTCTGCGCATCGGGCAACTGCCGGATGTCGAGTTCGCGCGGCGTGAGCAGGACCTGGCGAAGCTGGCCGTCGATGATGTAGCGGTCCACGTCGGTGTCGGCGAAGATGTAGTAGGGCCGCAGGGCCTGGATCTGCGTGACGGTGTCGTGGAAGGCGCGCCAGTCCCAGAGCCGCACGTTCTCGAGCAGGGCCTGGTTCCTGGCGGGGTCGAAGCGCGCCTCCAGTTTGGCCGCGAACTCGGTTTCCTTGATGCGGCGGTCCAGGCCGAAAGCGCTGCGCGTGGCCTGGATGTGGGTCTGGATGTAGGGCCGCTCGATGGAGATCTCGTTGGGCCGCACATAGATGGCCGAGACCAGGGCCGGCACGGCGACTTTGAGGATCGAGGGCGACGATCATCAGGGCGGCCAGTTTCCAGCGGCCGGCGCCGACCAGGAACGCGGCGGCCAAGCAGGCGACGATCACCAGCCATTGCAGCGGCAGCGTGAACTTCTCGTCCACGTAGTCGATGCCCACCATGAAGCCGTGGTCGTTCCACACCATCTCATAGCGGCCCAGGAAGAAGCGGAAGGCCAGGGCCAGCAGAAAGACCACGGCCGTGCCGCGCAGGAACCTGGACTCGAGCGCGCCCTGCAGGCGCAAACATGCGCAGGTCGAGTTGGCCTGCCTGCTGGAACTCCGCGATGCGATCGCGCAGTTGCCAGCCGCGGGCCGTGATCCAGTAGATGACGGCGGCGGCCACAGCCAGCGCCAGCAGGAAGCCGCGCAGGATGCTGTAGAAGGGCAGATCGAACAGGTAGAATCCCAGCGGCTGGCCGAAGACCGAGTCGTGCCAGGCGGTGGCCTCGGCCGGCAGGTGCGCGCCCGCCGAAATAGCGCACCACGGTCCAGGTGTCGATGGTGCCGGAGGCGACCAGGATGGCGATCAGCAGCAGGACCACGGCCGTGATCTTGGCGTAGAGCGGATGCTGGCCGAGGCGGATGCCGGCGAACTTCATGCCCCGGGCGTGCGCGATGAACAGAACCATGAAGGCGAGACAGCGTCGCCACGGCTACCGGCGACAGGGCGTAGAGCAGCATGTCGATCCAGGTGGGCACCTGCCCCATCTCCCTCCACCACTGGTACTCGATGACGAAGGAGGCGATGGTGCGCGCAGCCAGCAGGAACAAGACCACCAGGACAAGCAGGACGATCCACTGCGGCGGCGGGGGTCGATGCCCCGGCTCAGCAATGGGGGCGTGGGAACTTCGAAGTCAGCCATAATTGGCTCCTCTCTGGCAGCCGAAGAACCGCTCCCTTACGGTCGCGGCTCGGAGGCCGCTAGCTGCGGCGCCAGACGATGACGCCGTTGACCACGGTGGCAACCGGGCCGCCGCGGAAGGTCCTTCCGTCAAAGGGCGAGTTGCGGCTCTTCGAGAAGGACCGGTTAACATCGTAGCGTCCAGACGCAGCTCGGATCGAAGATGGTCACGTCGGCCGGGCGCGCCGGGCGCCAGGCGGCCGCGGTTGCAGTCCCAGGATCCGCGCCGGACCCAGGGTAAACAGCTCGATCATGCGCAGCAGCGAGACTTTGCCCGTGTGCACGAGCGTTTCCAGCGCCACCGCCAGCGCGGTCTCCAGGCCGATGATGCCGAAGGGGCACTTCTCGAACTCCTGCATCTTCTCGCTGCCGGGATGGGGGGCGTGGTCGGTGGCGATGGCGTCCACGGCGCCCGCGGCGATGCCCTCGACCAGCGCCGCCGCGTCGGCAGCGGAGCGCAGCGGCGGCTTCATCTTGTAGTTGCTGTCGTAAGGGACCATGTCGGCGTCGGTCAAGCGAGAAGTGGTGCGGCGTCGCCTCGCAGGTCACCGGCAGGCCCCGCGGCTTTGGCCTGCGGCCACCATCTCCAGCGAGCGGCGGGTAGAGACGTGCGCCACGTGGTAGCGCGCCCCGGTCAGCTCCGCCAGCAGGAGGTCGCGCGCCACCATGACGTCCTCGGAGCACCGAGGGGATGCCGCGCAGGCCCAGGCGCACCGACTCGAAGCCTTCGTGCATGTCGCCGCCCGCGCTGAGGTTCAGGTCCTCGCAATGATCGATGACCGGGAGGTCGAAGGCGCGGGCGAATTCCATGGCCCGGCGCATGACGCGGGAGTTCATCACCGGCCGCCCGTCGTCGGAGATGGCCACCGCGCCGGCGTTCTTCATCGAGCCGATGGCGGCCAGCTCTTCGCCCGCGCTGTCCTTGGTGATGGCGCCGATGGGGAACACGTTGGCGACGGCGGAGCGCTGCGCGCGCTCGAGGATGTAGCGGGTGACGGTGGCGTCGTCGTTGACCGGCGGGGTGTTGGGCATGGCGGCAGATGGAGGTGAAACCGCCCGCGACGGCCGCCCGCGAGCCGCTCTCGATGGTTTCGGCGTGCTCGAAGCCCGGCTCGCGCAAGTGCACGTGCATGTCGATGAAGCCGGGCGCCACCACCAGGCCGCGCGGCGTCGAACACGGTCGGCGCCGATGGCGTGCAGGTTCTGCGCCCATGCCGGACGATGCAGCCCGTCCTTGATCAGGATGTCGGCCGATCGGCGTCGTGCCCGGAGGCCGGGTCGATGACGCGCCCGTTCTTAATGAGCAGTTTCGCCATGGTCAGACAGGATGCGTTCCAGCACCGCCATGCGCACGGCGACGCCGTTCTCCACCTGGTTGAGGATCACGGATCGCTGCGAGTCGGCCACCTCGGAGGAGATCTCGCGGCCCCGGTTGATCGGCCCCGGATGCATCACGATGGCGTCCGGCTTGGCCAGGTCCAGGTGCTCCAGCCGCAGGCCGTAGAACTGGAAGTACTCGCCGGCCGGGAAGGCGGCCTCGTGCTGGCGCTCGAGCTGCACGCGCAGCATCATGATGACGTCGGCGTCGCGGATGGCCTCGCGGATGTCGTAGGTGAGGCGCACGCCGGGGGCGATGCTGGGCCAGCTCCGGCGGGCAGCAGCGAGGCCGGCCCGCACAGCACGATGTCGACGCCGAACTTCGAGAGCAGGTGGATGTTGGAGCGCGCCACGCGGCTGTGCGCGATGTCGCCGATGATGGCCACGCGCAGGCCCTCCAGCGATGGGCGCTGGTCCAGGATGGTGCGCGCGTCCAGCAGCGCCTGGGTGGGGTGCTCGTGGGTGCCGTCGCCGGCGTTGATGATGGGGGTCGGGCAGGTGGCGCGCCAGGAAGTGCGGCGCGCCCGAGGCCGCGTGCCGCATCACGATGGCGTCCGGGCGCATGGCCGCCAGCGTGTTCAGCGTGTCCACCAGCGATTCTCCCTTGGAGACGCTGGAGCCCGGCGGCGGTGATCGAGATGGCGTCGGCGCCCAGCCGCTTGGCGGCGATCTCGAAACTGGTGCGGGTGCGCGTGGAGGCCTCGAAGAACAGGTTGACGATCATCTTCCCGCGCAGCATGTCCAGCCGCTTGAAGGAGTGGTTCTCGAAGGGCTGGAAGTCCTTGGCGCGGTCCAGGATGGCCTCGATCTCGGAGCGCTCCAGACCCTCGATCCCCAGCAATCCCGCAGGCATAACTTCGCTCAGGACACTTTCTCGACCAGCAGCGACTTTCTCGATCTGGTCGATTTCCTTGAACTTCACTTCGATGATCTCGTTGTCGGTGGTCTGCACGGCGCGGCCGACGAAGCGCGCCTCGATGGGCAGCTCGCGGTGGCCCCGGTCGATCAGCACCAGCAACTGCACGCGGGCCGGGCGGCCGTGATCGAACAGCGCGTCCAGGGCGGCCCGGATGGTGCGGCCGGTGTAGAGGACGTCGTCCATCAGGATGATGTCCTTGCCGGTGACCGGAAACGAGATGTCCGTGGCGTTCACCACGGGCTGGTTGGCAATGGTGGACAGGTCGTCGCGGTACAGGGTGATATCCAGGATGCCGACCGGGATGTCGCGGTTCTCCAGGGCCTTGATCTTGGCCGGCCAGCCGCTGGGCCATGGGCACGCCGCGGCGGCGGATGCCGATGAAGGCCAGGCGGTCGAGATCCTCGCGTTTTCTCCAGAACTTCGTGCGCCAGCCGGACCAGCGTGCGGTCGATTTCCGAAGCGCTCATCAGTTGCGCTTTTTCGCGGGTGGGCGTCATAGGCGGTGTCCGCTAAACGCTTCAGGTTAGCACAGTCTACTGGCAGGGCTGGGCTTGGGCGCCTTCGCGGACGCTCCAGCAGCCGGGGCGGTCGGCCTGACCGGCGGCGAGGCCGTTCCAATTGATGGGGCAGGGGACCCAGTAGGGGGGCAGCGTAAGGCGCACCTCGGCCACCCCGCGGCTGATGATCTGGAGTTGGCGGAATTCCGTCAAGAACTCGGCCTGGATGCGCGCCGTCTGAAACTCCCCGCGCTTCGGCAGCACGATGTGCGTCTCGACCCGCAGGCGCTCTTTGCCCCGCTGGATCATCACCATCACGAGCTTCTGCTCCTTGACCTGGTCCATGTAGTCGAGGTAGGCGTGGCCATCTGCGATCGGTTTGCCGCCGACCGCGACGATACGGTCGCCGAGTTTCAACGTTCCGCTGTAGTTTTCCGGAAGCCAGCCGACCAGCAGGCCGGGGCCCGATTGCTCCGGATCGAATCCGAATCCGCCCAGTGCGAGGGAAGCGCCGGAGCCGGGCGGAACGCGCGTGGAGGGCAGAACATCGTTGCGGCGGGTGAAATCGAGTTTGGTCATCTCGACCCAGTAGCAACGGGTGAAGGCGGGGTGGCCCGACTCGCAATCGACTTTGGGAGGGAACGGATCGCGCTGGTGGGCGGCCAGCCAGTCCAGAGCCTGCTTCGAAGTGAAGCTGGTTTTCAGCGGGCGCTCCAGGTTGTAGCCGCGGGCTTTGAGGCCCTGGTCCTCCAGAGGGGAGACCCAGAGCACGGGGACCAACTGGGTGTTGGCGGCGAACAGGCGATTGGAGTCGATGGCCGGTTTGGGGCTGCCTTCAATGGCCAGGGCCGCGGCCCACAGGTCGGGAACTCGAGCGGCGAAATAGAACACCGCAAAACTTCCTTCGCCGTGGCCGGCCAGGAAGACGCGCCTGGAATCGACCCGCGAGCGCTGCTGGAAGTCCTCCAGAATCGCTTCCAAGGCCTTGGCGGCGCCGTCGGTGGGACTGAGCGGGGAAGGAACGACCAGGCTCCAGCCGCGTTCCGCGATGTGGGGTTGCCAGGACCTCCCGTAGTCGGCGGTGGCCAGAAAGACCAGTAGGGGGCGAGGCTCGGCGGCGGCTGGCGCCTCCCAGTAGAGGTACGACACCCCGTCTGGCAGCCGGACTTCTCTGGGCTCCTGGCAAAACAATGCAGCGGCTGCTAGAAGCGCCGCAGACGCGATTTGATGCGCCTGGCTAATTTCTCGATCTCCTCGGTTTTCTTCACCGCCCCCAGCGAGAGGATGTGGTAATCGTTCTTCTCGAGGTCGGCCTTCAGTTCCTCCGCCAGCCTGACGAGTTCGGCGGCATCGCGAAGAGACTTCTGGTGGTCCGCTTTGAGGATCTCTTCCTTCTGGGATTTGCCGCTGGGCAGGCGCTGGTCGTTCTGGGGTGGCTCCTGCGCGCGCCCGCGATTTCCTCGTTGAGCACGCCCACTTGAAGGGCGCTGGTCGTTCTGGGATGGATCCTGCGCGCACAGCGGGCACAGAAACACCGCAAACACAGGCAACAACAACAGCACTCGGCGTTTCATCTTAGTGCACTATTATCTCCCAAGTGCCGCCGTCGGCGAGGTCCCGAATAGCGTATACTAATGCCGACCGGGAAGTGTCGGGAGAGGTTATGAGCGGAGACATCACGCGTAGAGAATTGGTTTCAGGTTCCACACTCGGGGCGGGCGTCCTGGGTGGAGTGCTCTCGAGCGGAGCGCTGGCTGCGGCGGGCAAGCAACCGCCTCTGAAAGTTGGGCTGTATAGCATCACCTATCTGGGTGTCTGGTATCGAGGCGACGGGCTGGCGCTGGAGCAGGTGATCGGACGGGCCAAAAAGTACGGCTATCAAGGCGTCGAGATCGACGGCAAGCGGCCTCACGGCAATCCGCTGGACATGCCGAGGAACCGCTGCCGGGAGCTCCGCAAGAGAGCCGACGGCGAGGGGATCGAGATCTACGCGGTTTCGGCCAACAACGACTTGAGCAGCCCTATATCGGAGCATCGCCAAACTCAGCTAGTCTACCTGCGCGAGCTCATGCGGATGACATCGGACTTGGGCGCCAAGACGTTGCGCGTTTTTCTGGGCTGGCCCGGCGTGACCAAGATCCCGGCGGGCGGCGGCAGATATGACATCGCCCAGAAGGTCTGGCGAGTCGAGCACGAGGACTTCTCAGAGGCTGAGATCTGGGAATGGTGCCGCCAGGGGCTGATCGAGTCCGCCCGGTACGCCCGCGAATTCGGGGTCACGCTGGCGCTCCAGAATCACGCCCCGATCATCAAGGATTACCAGGACGTGCTGCGCATGGTCCGCGAGGTGGACTCGCCTGCCCTAAAGGTCTGCCTGGACGCGCCCCTGCTGCGGGAGAAGGATGAAGCTTCCATACGCAAAGCGGCGCTGGATGTGGGCGCCCTCCAGGTGTTGTCGCACTTCGGCGGCGAGTACGAAGAGGCGGCTGACGGAGCAGTGAAGGGCGCGCCCTTCTATGCCCCCTTCGTCCGGGCCATGCACGAGATCGGCTATTCGGGCTACATCGGCTACGAATTGTGCCACCCCTTGCCGGTGGTGAACGGGCAGACGGTGGGCCTCGAGTTCGCCGACAAGAACGCCCGGCTGGCGGCTGAATTCATGCGCGGCGTCATTGCCGCGGCCAGCGCAACGTAGAGCACTGACAGCCATGGGCGCTCCAGGATCGCACCGCCGGCCTGTATGGGAAGCGCAGGGGCGGTGGTTCCGTCTCCGCCAGTGGGCCGTGACGGCGGTGAAGGCAATCCGGCCAAGGTATTGGATTGCAATCCTTGTGCTGGCGCTTTTGGGGTGGCCGGTTTACCGGGAAGCGACGCGGAACGTCCTGGTTATCGAACCATTCTCCGTTCCCAAGGAATTGGAGGCGGAGGGGTACGCTCCCGAGGTGATCGCCAGCCGTTTGGCCGATCAGATGGCCGAGATCACCAGGGGGAAGAAGGCCCGCTCGAAAGAGGCAACCGTATGGGGCGCGGTTGTGCCCTCTCCAGAGGCTGCTCTGCCCGACATTGAATTGCTACAGGCCAAACTTTCGCTTAGATCACTGGTGCAGTTTCTACAGGTCGTATTGGGCAACCAGCCTACCCGGATCAGTGGAGAGATCACGCTGGCCCGGAGCCGCGAAGCAGCCGGGGGAAGGGTCGAAGGCGGCCGGCAAAGCGGTTGGGCTGGAAGCGAACTTTCGCGTGGTGACCGGGCAGAACGAGCGTT